>NZ_LNVH01000001.1:0-300000 GCF_002093575.1 Streptococcus oralis subsp. tigurinus
GTGAGCTGTGAGCTGTGAGCTGTGAGCTGTGAGCTGTGAGCTGTGAGCTGTGAGCTGTGAGCTGTGAGCTGTGAGCTGTGAGCTGTGAGCTGTGAGCTGTGATTGCGTTCATATCAATCAATTCCTTTACTTTTTGATAGTTCTATTATATCAAAATTTCAAAATTTTGCATATCTTCTTTTTCTGATGAACAGTCAGGTAGATTGTGAAAGCTAGCCAAAAGATGTTCTGAAATTGCTTAAGGAGGGAAACCATGGATAAGAAAATTTTATTTTAATCTCTTAATACTGAAGTATCCAAGTAGAATATGGACCTTTTTCGAAATGGCTGTGAAATATGGTATAATAAAAGAATGGCAAACAAAAATACAAGTAAAACAAGACGGAGACCGTCTAAAGCAGAACTCGAAAGAAAACAGGCTATCCAGAGGATGTTGATTTCCTTAGGAATTGCCTTATTGTTGATTATTGCAGCCCTCAAGCTTGGTGCTGCGGGTGTCACCCTTTATAATCTCATTCGACTGTTAGTCGGAAGTTTAGCTTATGTGGCTATAGGTGGTCTCCTCCTCTATCTTTTTCTTTTTAAATGGATACGCAAGCAAGAGGGGCTTCTGTCAGGATTTCTCTGTATCTTCGCTGGCTTGCTCTTGATTTTTGAGGCCTATCTTGTCTGGAAGTTTGGTTTGGAGCAGTCAGTTCTAAAAGGGACCTTGGCTCAAGTTATGACGGATCTGACTGGTATGCGGGTGACTAGCTTCGCTGGTGGAGGCTTGCTTGGTGTTGGACTTTATATCCCTATAGCCTTTCTTTTCTCCAATATCGGATCGTACTTTATTGGAGTTCTTTTGATTCTAGTTGGGGCTCTTTTGGTCAGTCCTTGGTCTATTTATGATGTTGAAGCCTTTATTGGAGCCCAGTTCAGATCCTTCATGGAAAAACAGGAACAGAGAAAACAGGAACGCTTCATCAAGAGAGAAGAAGAGAAGGCTCGTCAAGAAGCTGAAGAAGCAGCTAGAATCAAGAGAGAACAAGAAGAACAGGATGTACTACCGCTTCCTCCTGTAGATCCTGAAACTGGAGAAATCTTACCAGAAGTTCCAGACTATGATCTTCCACCAATTCCTGAAAAAGAATGGAGTGAACCCGAGATTATCCTCCCTCAAGCTGACGTTGAAGTTCCAGACGAGAAAGAAGATTTTGAGGATGAAGAGGTGCAGGTTGATTTTTCTGCTAAGGAAGCCCTTGAATACAAGCTACCAAGCTTGCAACTCTTCGCGCCAGATAAACCCAAAGATCAGTCCAAGGAAAAGAAGATTGTTCGAGAAAATATCAAAATCTTAGAAGAAACTTTTGCCAGCTTTGGTATCAAGGTGACGGTTGAACGGGCTGAAATCGGACCATCAGTGACCAAGTATGAAGTCAAACCAGCAGTCGGCGTACGGGTTAACCGCATTTCCAATCTAGCAGACGACTTAGCGCTTGCTCTGGCGGCCAAGGATGTTCGGATCGAGGCTCCAATACCTGGTAAATCCTTAGTCGGAATTGAAGTACCCAACTCTGAGATTGCGACCGTCTCCTTCCGTGAACTCTGGGAACAGTCTCAGACTAAGCCAGAAAATCTCCTCGAAATCCCTCTAGGTAAGGCGGTCAATGGAACTGCTCGAACCTTTGACCTTTCCAAGATGCCCCACCTACTCGTTGCAGGTTCGACGGGATCAGGGAAGTCAGTCGCAGTTAACGGTATTATAGCCAGCATTCTCATGAAAGCAAGACCAGACCAGGTCAAGTTTATGATGGTGGATCCAAAGATGGTTGAGTTATCGGTTTACAATGACATTCCTCACCTCCTGATTCCAGTTGTGACTAATCCACGCAAGGCCAGCAAGGCTCTGCAAAAGGTTGTGGATGAGATGGAAAACCGTTATGAACTCTTTGCTAAGGTTGGTGTGCGAAATATCGCTGGTTACAATGCCAAGGTCGAGGAATTCAATGGCCAGTCTGAGTACAAACAAGTACCCCTGCCTTTGATTGTTGTCATTGTGGATGAGTTGGCTGACCTCATGATGGTGGCTAGCAAGGAAGTAGAAGACGCCATCATTCGTCTCGGACAGAAGGCGCGTGCTGCAGGGATTCACATGATTCTCGCAACGCAACGTCCATCAGTTGATGTCATTTCTGGTCTCATCAAGGCCAATGTCCCATCTCGTGTGGCTTTTGCAGTTTCATCAGGCACAGATTCACGAACCATCTTGGATGAGAATGGAGCAGAAAAACTGCTTGGTCGAGGAGACATGCTCTTTAAACCAATCGATGAAAATCACCCAGTCCGTCTGCAAGGATCCTTTATCTCGGATGATGATGTTGAACGCATCGTAAACTTCATCAAGGTTCAGGCGGATGCGGACTATGATGAGAGTTTTGACCCAGGTGAGGTTTCTGAAAATGAAGGAGAATTTTCAGATGGTGAAGCTGGCGGGGATCCGCTATTTGAAGAAGCCAAGGCTCTGGTTATCGAGACGCAGAAAGCCAGTGCTTCGATGATTCAGCGTCGTTTGTCTGTTGGATTTAACCGTGCAACCCGCCTTATGGAAGAACTTGAAATGGCAGGTGTTATCGGTCCAGCTGAAGGAACCAAACCGCGAAAAGTATTGCAACAATAAAAAATAGCTTCTTTCCAAAGCTGGAAGGAAGCTATTTTAGTAGTTATTGATTGCTTTTGTTTTCGGAACTAGTCGTTTTGGACGAGTTTCCACTATCAGTTGTTTCTTTTGTTGAGGAAGGTGTAGAAGAATCCTGAGTTGTTGTTTTCTTCTCTTCTTTTTGCTCTTCCTTTTTATTGGATTGAGGAGTTTCTTCCTGCGAGGTATTTTCTTTAATAGAAGTGTTGTCCTTGTTAGGTGTAGTATTTTCCTGAGGGGATTCCTTTTGAATCTCCTTGACAACAGTTGTTTGAGTTGTCGTTGGTTCTTTTTTGTTGTTTTTGTTATTATCCATAGCGTTCATGATGGTAATAGTAGCGGTGATTAGACCAAGGATACTACCGATGGTAGCAATCGTTTTTTGAAAGACAGTAAATCCCTTTTTGATGTGTTCTGTTTTTGGTTTTGAAGTTCTATGATAGTTAGACATGTTACTCTCCTTTAATTATGATTTATTATACCTCATTTCTTTAAAAAAATCTTAAAAAAAGAGGGCTTGCCCTTTCTTGTCGCAAGCTTCGTTTCATGATACAATAGAAGAAATGATTTTAGAAAGCGTGAGAAAACATGATCTACTTTGATAATTCAGCAACGACCAGGCCTTATCCTGAAGCACTTGAAACTTATACGCAGGTCGCTTCGAAAATTGTAGGAAATCCATCCAGTCTCCATCGTTTGGGAGATCAGGCAACACGAATTTTAGATGCTTCCCGGCAGCAAATTGCAGATTTGATTGGCAAGAAGAGTGATGAAATCTTCTTTACTTCTGGAGGAACAGAAGGGGATAACTGGGTCATCAAAGGTGTGGCCTTTGAAAAAGCCCAGTTTGGCAAGCATATCATCGTATCAGCCATTGAACATCCAGCAGTCAAGGAATCAGCCCTCTGGCTGAAAGGTCAAGGTTTTGATGTGGATTTTGCTCCAGTTGATAGCAGAGGGTTTGTGGATGTTGAGGCTCTAGGAGCTTTGATACGACCTGATACGACCCTCGTCTCCATCATGGCAGTTAACAATGAAATCGGCTCTATCCAGCCCATTGAGGCTATTTCAGAACTCTTGGCAGATAAGCCAACTATTTCCTTCCACGTTGATGCAGTTCAGGCACTCGCTAAGATTCCGACTGAAAAATATCTGACAGATCGTGTAGATTTTGCGACCTTCTCAAGTCATAAATTTCATGGTGTTCGAGGTGTTGGCTTTGTCTATATCAAGTCTGGTAAGAAAATTACGCCTCTGTTGACTGGTGGTGGTCAGGAGCGAGACTATCGTTCGACAACTGAAAATGTGGCAGGGATTGCAGCGACAGCCAAGGCCCTCCGTTTGTCTATGGAAAAGTTAGATATCTTTGTTAGTAAGACTGGACAGATGAAATCAGTCATTCGTCAAGCCCTTCTGAACTATCCATATATTTTTGTCTTTTCAGATGAGGATGACTTTGCCCCTCATATCTTGACTTTTGGGATTAAGGGTGTTCGTGGTGAAGTCATCGTTCACGCATTTGAAGACTATGATATTTTCATCTCCACAACCTCTGCTTGTTCATCCAAGGCTGGAAAACCTGCGGGAACCTTGATTGCCATGGGAGTGGACAAAGATAAGGCCCAGTCAGCTGTGCGTCTTAGCCTAGACCTTGAAAATGATATGAGTCAGGTTGAGCAGTTTTTGACCAAACTAAAATTAATTTACAATCAAACTAGAAAAGTAAGATAGGAGCATTCATGCAGTATTCAGAAATTATGATTCGCTACGGAGAGTTGTCAACCAAAGGTAAAAACCGTATGCGATTCATCAATAAACTTCGCAATAATATTTCGGATGTTTTGTCCATCTATCCCCAAGTTAAGGTAACTGCTGACCGCGACCGTGCCCACGCTTACCTGAATGGAGCCGACTACACAGCAGTTGCAGAATCTCTCAAACAAGTCTTCGGGATTCAGAATTTTTCTCCAGTATATAAGGTTGAAAAATCTGTAGAAGTTCTGAAGTCTTCTGTCCAAGAGATTATGAAAGATATCTATAGGGAAGGCATGACCTTTAAGATTTCTAGTAAACGTAGTGACCACAACTTTGAACTCGACAGTCGTGAACTCAACCAAACACTTGGTGGAGCTGTATTCGAAGCTATTCCAAATATCCAAGCTCAGATGAAAAATCCAGATATTAATCTTCAGGTGGAGATTCGTGAAGAAGCAGCTTATATTTCTTATGAAACCATTCGAGGGGCAGGTGGCTTGCCTGTGGGTACTTCTGGTAAGGGGATGCTCATGTTATCAGGGGGGATTGACTCGCCTGTAGCAGGTTATCTAGCTCTTAAACGTGGAGTAGATATTGAGGCCGTTCACTTTGCCAGCCCACCTTACACTAGTCCAGGTGCTCTCAAAAAAGCCCAAGATTTGACCCGTAAATTGACCAAATTTGGTGGTAATATCCAGTTTATCGAAGTGCCTTTCACTGAGATTCAAGAGGAAATCAAGGCAAAGGCGCCAGAAGCCTACCTCATGACCTTGACCCGTCGTTTTATGATGCGAATTACCGACCGTATCCGTGAGGTACGAAATGGTTTGGTTATCATCAATGGGGAAAGTCTTGGTCAGGTGGCAAGCCAAACCCTGGAGAGCATGCAGGCTATCAACGCTGTGACCAACACCCCTATCATCCGCCCTGTGGTTACTATGGACAAATTGGAAATCATTGACATCGCTCAGGAAATTGATACTTTTGAAATTTCTATCCAGCCGTTTGAAGACTGCTGTACTATTTTTGCGCCTGACCGTCCTAAGACCAATCCTAAGATTAAGAATGCAGAGCAGTATGAAAAACGCATGGATGTTGAAGGCTTGGTTGAGCGAGCAGTGGCTGGTATCATGATTACTGAGATTACACCTCAAGCTAAAAAAGATGAAGTTGATAACTTGATTGACAATCTCCTCTAATCAGAAAATCCAGAAGAATTCTGAAAAATAAATGAAAAAGTTAGTTATTTATCCTTAAAATGGACATTTACTGACTTTTTTTCTATTTTTATGGTATAATAAAATAAAATTTTGAATATAGAGAGTTTTCTGACAATGAATCATTCCTACTTTTACTTAAAAATGAAAGAACACAAACTCAAGGTACCTTATACAGGAAAGGAGCGTCGTGTGCGTGTTCTCCTGCCAAAGGATTATGAGAAAGATACAGACCGTTTTTACCCTGTTATTTACTTTCATGACGGGCAAAATGTCTTTTACAGCAAGGAGTCTTATATCGGACACTCTTGGAAAATTATTCCAGCCATTAAGCGAAATCCAGACATCAGTCGCATGATTGTTGTTGCTATTGATAATGACGGTATGGGACGGATGAATGAGTATGCGGCTTGGAAGTTTCAAGAATCTCCTATACCAGGGCAGCAGTTTGGCGGTAAGGGTGTGGAGTATGCCGAGTTTGTCATGGAGGTGGTCAAGCCTTTTATCGATGAAACCTATCGTACCAAAGCTGAATGCCAGCATACAGCTATGATTGGTTCGTCACTAGGAGGCAATATTACTCAGTTTATCGGACTAGAGTACCAAGATCGAATTGGTTGTCTAGGTGTTTTTTCATCTGCCAACTGGCTTCACCAAGAAGCTTTTAATCGCTATATCGAGCGCAAGAAATTATCGCCTGAACAGCGCATTTTCATCTATGTAGGAACAGAAGAAGCAGATGATACAGACAAGACTCTGATGGCTGGTAATATCAAGCAAGCCTATATCGACTCGTCGCTTCGCTATTACCGTGATTTGATTGCAGGTGGAGTAGGCTTGGATAATCTTGTCTTGAAAGTTCAGTCTGGCGCCATCCATAGTGAGATTCCATGGTCGGAAAATTTACCAGACTGTCTCCGATTTTTTGCAGAGAAATGGTAAGTTAAGAAAGGAGAAAATATGCATATTGAAAACCTCAGCCATTGGAGTGGCCACCTCAACCGTGAAATGTACCTCAACCGTTATGGGCATGCTGGGATTCCAGTTGTTGTTTTTGCTTCATCTGGTGGTAGTCACAATGAATACTATGATTTTGGCATGATTGACGCCTGTGCTTCCTTTATCGAGGAAGGCCGTGTTCAGTTCTTTACCCTATCCAGTGTGGATAGTGAGAGCTGGTTAGCTACTTGGAAAAATAGTCATGACCAAGCGGAGATGCATCGTGCTTACGAACGCTATGTGATTGAGGAGGCTATTCCTTTTATCAAGCACAAGACAGGTTGGTTTGACGGTATGATGACAACTGGTTGCTCCATGGGGGCCTACCATGCACTCAATTTCTTCCTCCAGCATCCAGATGTCTTTACCAAAGTGATTGCTCTCAGCGGCGTTTACGACGCACGTTTCTTTGTCGGCGATTACTACAATGACGATGCCATTTATCAAAACTCGCCTGTAGACTATATCTGGAATCAGAATGACGGATGGTTTATCGATCGTTACCGTCAGGCAGAAATCGTCGTCTGTACGGGACTTGGTGCTTGGGAACAAGACGGTCTACCATCTTTCTACAAGCTTAAAGAAGCCTTTGACCAGAAACAAATTCCAGCCTGGTTTGCTGAATGGGGATATGATGTCGCCCACGACTGGGAATGGTGGCGCAAACAAATGCCCTACTTCCTCGGTCACCTGTATCTATAAAAGGAGTTGCCTATGAATTACCTTGTTATCTCCCCCTACTATCCACAAAATTTTCAACAGTTTACAATTGAGTTAGCTAATAAAGGCATAACAGTTTTGGGAATTGGTCAGGAGCCTTACGAACAACTAGATGAACCTTTGCGCAATAGTCTGACCGAGTATTTTCGTGTGGACAATCTTGAGAACATAGACGAAGTCAAACGTGCAGTAGCTTTTCTTTTCTACAAGCATGGACCAATCGACCGCATCGAGTCCCACAATGAATACTGGCTTGAACTGGACGCAACACTCAGAGAGCAATTCAATGTCTTTGGAGCCAAACCGGAGGATCTCAAAAAGACGAAATATAAGTCTGAGATGAAGAAACTTTTCAAAAAAGCAGGTGTCCCTGTGGTACCTGGAGCTGTTATCCAGACAGAAGCAGACGTGGACCAAGCAGTTGAGACGATTGGTCTACCAATGATTGCTAAACCTGACAATGGAGTGGGAGCAGCAGCAACCTTTAAGCTTGAGACAGAAGAAGATGTAAATCACTTTAAGGCTGAATGGGATCATTCAACCGTGTATTTCTTTGAAAAATTTGTTACTTCTAGCGAAATCTGTACTTTTGACGGACTTGTGGACAAGGATGGCAACATCGTCTTTTCAACGACTTTCGATTATGCCCATACACCACTTGATCTCATGATTTATAAGATGGACAATTCCTACTATGTGCTTAAGGATATGGATCCAAAACTGCGCAAGTATGGTGAGGCCATTGTCAAGGAATTTAGTATGAAAGAGCGCTTTTTCCATATCGAGTTTTTCCGTGACGGGGATGACTACATTGCCATTGAGTACAATAACCGTCCTGCAGGTGGCTTTACCATTGATGTTTATAACTTTGCTCACTCCTTGGACCTCTACCGAGGTTATGCAGCTATTGTCGCAGGTGAAGAGTTCCCAGCATCAGAGGTTGAACCACAATACTGTTTAGCTACATCACGTCGTACCAATGCAAATTATGTCTATTCAGAAGAAGACTTGCTTGCTAAGTACAGCCAGCAATTCAAGGTCAAGAAAATGATGCCAGCAGCCTTTGCAGAACTACAAGGGGACTACCTTTATATGCTGACCACTCCGAGTCGCCAAGAGATGGAGCAGATGATTGCAGACTTTGGTCAGCGTCAAGAGTAACGAAAAGGATGAAGGGAGTTTGACTTCTTTTGTCCTTTTCTTAAAGATAAGTTAAATAAAGCGTTTTCCATAGATTCTTTTAGAAAATCTGTTGCTAAAAGGTTTAAAAATTGATAGAATAAGGATTGTCTAAAAAAATTAAGGAGAATCTATCAAATGGATTTTACATGGGCTATTAAATATGCCACTGAATTTTTGGGAACTGCCATTTTGGTCATTCTTGGTAATGGTGCAGTTGCTAACGTTGAACTTAAAGGTACGAAAGGTCACCAAAGTGGCTGGCTCGTTATCGCGGTTGGTTACGGTATGGGGGTTATGATCCCAGCCTTGATGTTCGGTAATGTATCTGGTAACCACATCAACCCAGCTTTCACACTTGGACTTGCTGTGAGTGGACTTTTCCCTTGGGAACAAGTACCATATTATATCCTTGCGCAAGTTTTAGGAGCGATTTTTGGTCAAGCTATGGTTGTGGCAACTCACCGTCCTTACTACTTGAAAACAGAGAATTCTAATAACATTTTGGGTACTTTCTCAACGATTTCAAGTGTTGATCACGGTACAAAAGAATCACGTTTCGCAGCAAGTGTAAATGGTTTTATCAATGAGTTTGTCGGCTCGTTTATTTTGTTCTTTGCAGCCCTAGGAATGACTAAAAACTTTTTTGGTGCAGAAGTAATGCAATACATGAAGCAAATGGCAACGCAGGCTAATCAAACAGTTGACTTCTCTGAATTAGCTATCAAAGCTCAAATAGCACCACACACAGCAGCAGGTCTTTCAGTAGCTCATTTAGGACTTGGTTTCCTAGTAATGGCCTTGGTAACTTCACTCGGTGGACCTACTGGACCTGGTTTGAACCCAGCTCGTGACTTTGGACCACGTCTTCTTCACGAACTCCTTCCAAAATCAGTTCTTGGTCAACACAAGGGTGATTCAAAATGGTGGTATGCTTGGGTTCCAGTTGTAGCTCCAATTGCAGCGGGTATTGCAGCAGTAGCACTATTCAAACTACTTTACCTATAAGAAACGAAACTGGGTTTCCCCAGTTTTTTTCTTGGGAAATTTTCTAATTTAAACAAATATGGCTTGTAAAATATTCTAAAATCCTTTAAAATAAAATAGTTGGAGGAATTTATGGATGTGAATGAGATTGTTCGGATCATTCCGACTTTGAAAGTTAATAATCGAAAATTAAATGAGATATTTTACATTGAAACTCTGGGGATGAAACCCTTATTAGAAGAGTCTGCCTTTCTTTCATTAGGCGACCAGACGGGTACGGAGAGATTGATTTTAGAAGAAGCTCCAAGCATGCGAACTCGTAGAGTTGAAGGACTTAAGAAGCTAGCTAGACTCTTGATAAAGGTTGAGGATCCTTCTGAAATCGAGACCCTTCTTTCTCAAATGAAGTCTCTTCCTCGCTTGTTTAAAGGAAGTCGTGGATATGCTTTTGAGATTGTTTCTCCTGAAGAGGATGTGATCCTTGTTCATGCAGAAAATGATATAAGAGATTTAATTCCACTGGAAACTGTTCCTGAATTTTATTCAAATACAGGTATAAAATACTTGAGCCAATTTGAGGTTTCTATGGAGTTGCGTTTGCCTGAAGGAACAGAGAGTTTACTTGATCCTGAAGGAGTAGCGCCAGCAATCACCTTTACGAAAGGGCAAGGACCAGATTTGGCTGTTGAGAACAATGTCACTTGGGACGTGACGATGTTGAAATTTTTAGTAAGAAATTTTGATCGAACCAGTCTTCGTCAGAAATTTGAAAAGACAGGCTACTTTGTCCCTAAGTCTGAAAAATTCTTCCTTGGTAAAGATACCAATAACATTGAATTGTGGTTTGAAGAAGCATGAAGTGGGAAAAAATTCTAAGAAAAATAGAAAATCAAATCGAGGCAGGGATTTATCCCGGGGCCTCTTTTGCGTATTATAAGGATGGTGAGTGGAAAGAGTCTTATCTAGGATTGAGTGATCCAGAAAGGGGCTTGAAAACAGAGAGCGGTTTGGTCTATGATCTGGCCAGTGTGAGTAAAGTTGTGGGAGTGGGGACGGTTTTTACCTTCTTGTGGCAGCAGGGCAAATTTGATATTAATCGACCGGTGACAGAATTATTACCAGAGTGTGATTATCCAGATATTACCATACGACAACTTCTGACCCATGCTACAGACTTAGATCCCTTTATTCCTAACAGAGACCAGTTAAGCGCTGAGGAATTGAGAGAAGCCATGTTTCACCTCAATAGACGAAATCAGCCAGCCTTCCTATACTCGGACGTTCATTTTTTACTCTTGGGCTTTCTTTTGGAAAAAATCTTTGACCAAGACTTGGATCAGATTATAGAAGAACAAGTTTTGAAACCATGGGGAATGAAGGAAACGATGTTTGGTCCCGTTGAGGTTGCTGTACCAACAGTGAGAGGAGCGGAGGCCGGAATCATTCACGATCCCAAAGCCCGTCTATTAGGGAAACACGCTGGAAGTGCTGGCTTGTTTTCGACTGTTAAGGATTTGCAGATCTTTCTGGAACATTACTTGAAAGATGATTTTGCTGCAGATTTGAGCCGAAATTTCTCTCCTTTAGATGATAAGGAGCGTTCCCTAGCCTGGAATCTGGAAGGAGCTTGGCTCGACCATACGGGTTATACAGGTACCTTTATTATGTGGAATCGGGAGAAGCAGGAAGCTGCCATCTTTCTGTCCAATCGAACGTATGAAAAGGATGAGCGTGCCCAGTGGATAGTTGACCGAAATCAAGTGATGAAAATGATTCGTCAAGAGGAGTAGGGAGAAGCATGTCAAAAACCGTAAAAGGAACTCTGTATACAGTAGTGGCAGGGATTGCTTGGGGCTTGTCTGGAACCAGTGGCCAATACCTGATGGCACACGGGACTTCCGCTCTAGTCTTGACCAATTTACGACTTATCATTGCAGGCTTGGCACTAGTAATCTTATCCTATGCGACTTCAAAGGATAAACTCTATGCTTTTTTAAAAGACAGAAAAAGTCTACTATCTCTGTTGCTATTTGCAGTTTTTGGACTTTTCTTAAACCAGTTTGCCTATCTTTCTGCCATTCAGGAAACCAATGCTGGAACGGCGACAGTTCTCCAGTATGTATGCCCCGTTGGGATTTTGGTTTATACCTGTATGAAAGATAAGGTAGCTCCGACACTGGCTGAGATTATTTCGATTGGATTGGCTATAGGAGGAACTTTTCTGATCGCGACGCATGGGAAAGTCGACCAGTTGTCTGTCACACCTGCTGGACTTTTCTGGGGCCTCTTTTCTGCCCTAACCTATGCCCTCTATATTATCCTTCCCATCGCTTTGATTAAGAAGTGGGGCAGTATTTCGGTGATTGGTGTCGGGATGGTTATTTCTGGTGTGGTGGCTCTTCCCTTCACAGGAGTCTTAAAGGTCAGTATACCGACTAGCCTAGATTTTCTCTTTGCATTTGCTGGGATTATCATCATTGGAACAGTATTTGCCTATACAGCTTTTCTAAAAGGAGCTAGTCTGATAGGCCCTGTTAAGTCTAGTTTATTGGCTTCCATAGAACCAATTTCAGCCGTTTTCTTTGCCTTTCTGATTATGAAGGAACATTTTTATGCGATTGATTTTGTCGGTATGGCCATGATTTTACTAGCCGTGACCATTATTTCATTGAAAGATTTACTGCTGGAGATAAAGAGTAAGTAATTAAAAAATCCACTCAATCGAGTGGATTTTTTGTGTATAGATGATTAGTCTTTATTTTCGTGTGGCAAAATCAAGTTCAAGATAATTCCTGTCATGGCTGATAGAGCAGTACCTGAAAGGGTTACTGGGCCAAGTTTGAGGATGGCTCCACCAAGTCCAAGTACCAACATGGCACTTGCGATGATGAGGTTACGCATTTGGCTGAAGTCAACGCGTTCCTTAATCAAAACTTTCAAACCATTGCTGGCGATAACCCCGTAGAGAAGGATGGACATGCCACCAAGCACAGCATTTGGAATGGTTGAAATCAAGGCAGTAAATTTACCAAGGAAGCTAAGAGCAATGGCGATGAAGGCCGCGTTACGGATAACAGAGACAGAAGCGATACGAGTCATCCCGATAACCCCTGTATTTTCTCCGTAAGTCGTATTAGCTGGTCCACCGAGGAAGGCTGATACAGATGTCGCGATACCGTCACCGAGAAGCGTACGGTGAAGTCCTGGATTTTTCAAGAATTGACGGCCACAGATTTGACTCAAAACTGTGTGATCTCCGATGTGTTCTGAAATGGTTACAATAGCGATTGGCAAGATGGCGATGGTTTCAGGACCGAAGTACAAGTTGTACTCTTTAAAGGCACCACCCGTATTAAATGGTAAGTAGAAACCAGGAATTTCAAACCAGTTGGCTTCTAGAACGGGTGTAAAGTTAACCAAACCAAGAAGCATTGCGAAAATGTACCCACCGATGATAGCAAAGAGGAAAGGAATGATACGGAGGAAACCTTTTCCTTTTGTATTGATAAAGGCGGCAATCAAGAACGTAACAACGGCTACAAGGGCGTTTTTCCAGTTTCCGTCTGCTACAAGTCCAGCATTCGTTACAGCAGAACCAGCAAGACCAAGACCGATAACGATAATCATAGGTCCGATAATGATTGGAGGCAAGAGTTTGTCAATCCATTTCGTACCTGCAAAACGAACACTTGCTGCTACAAGGACATAGACCAAACCAGTCAAGATGACCCCAGTTTGAGCGGCAGATACATCGCCCCCCATTTCTTTCATGGCTAGAGACATAGCCGTGATAAAGGCGAATGAAGAACCCAGGTAAACTGGAACCTTAAAGCCAGTAGAAATCATGTAGATAAGTGTTCCAATACCGGATGCAAAGAGAGCAACCGATACGGGCATTCCCAAAATTAAGGGAACGAGAATGGTTGCACCAAACATGGCAAATACGTGCTGGAAGCTTAGAAGAATACCTTTACCAGCAGAAGGACGTTGATCAACGTCTAGTAACAAGTCAACAGTTGATTCCTGTTTCATAAAAACCTCACTTTTGGGCACCAAAAAAGAGCCCATTATTTTGCAGCAATAGGCCCTCAGAGTAAGACTTTTTAAAAAATAGCTATCTTTTAAAAATTTATATAAATCTGCGCCTTCGTCACCTCACAGGATGACATTAAAAACCTTTGCTTAGGATAGTATAGCAGAAAAAATTCGTTTTGTAAACGAATTTTTCCCGAGCTCGGAAATGCGAGAGCGAGGTCCGTTTTGTAAACGAATTTTTCCCGAGCCCAGAAATGTGAGAGCGAGGTCCGTTTTGTAAATTGTTTTCTGAATTTTAAACAAGGGGGCACCATTGTTTAAAGTGGGCGTTTGTTGGGCATGCCAGCCTTTCTTGGGTACTTGTTAGGCGTCTCCTTTTTCTTTTCGACCACAGTGATGTAGCGCGGATCTCCATTTGGTAGGGCATAGCTGAGGTTGTCCTCTACCTTACTAAAGAGGAGGTTAAGGGCATTCTTGGCTTCTAGCAATTCCTCAGGAGCATTGCTGGCCTTGAGTGCCAATAGTTTTCCGCCGACTTTAAGATAGGGAATGGTCAGCTCAGACAAAACCTGCATACGGGCAACCGCACGAGCCGTCACCACATCAAACTGGGCACGGAAGTTCTTGTCCTGGGCAAAGTCTTCTGCCCGTCCATGGTAGAAGTGAACACCATCCAAATCCAACTCCTGAGCTAAAAGCTGAAGGAAGTTAATGCGCTTATTGAGCGAATCAATGATGGTCACATCCAGCTGTGGATAGAGAATTTTCATAGGCAGACTAGGAAATCCTGCCCCAGCTCCGATATCAAGAAGTTTGATAGTTTCATTTGAAATCAAGCCTTGCAGGATGGGTGCAATCGAATCATAAAAATGTTTGAGATAAACTTCCTCTTTATCTGTAATAGCGGTCAGGTTAATCTTTTCATTCCACTCGACCAAGAGTTCAAAATACCGTTCAAATTGGTTCTTTTGCTGGTCCGAAAGTGGAAGATTTTGCTCAGCTAGTAGGCTGTAAAATGTTTCTGGTTTCATAGTAGTTTCCTTCTCTAGTATCATCTTATTTTACCATATTCATTAAAATTTTGATATACTGGTAGTAATCTAAAAGCAGAAAGGAATAAGATTATGACTTGGATTATTCTTGGAGTTTTGGCTCTGATTGTTATTTTTGTGATTGTTAGCTATAACGGTTTGGTGAAAAATCGTATGCAGACCAAGGAGGCTTGGAGCCAGATAGATGTTCAGTTGAAGCGTCGTAATGATCTCCTCCCAAACTTGATTGAAACAGTCAAAGGCTATGCCAAATATGAAGGTTCTACCTTGGAAAAGGTGACAGAACTTCGTAGACAAGTAGTCGCAGCAACTTCACCAGCTGAAGCGATGAAGGCCAGTGATGCCCTTACCCGCCAGATTTCTGGTATCTTTGCAGTAGCAGAGAATTACCCAGACTTAAAAGCTAGTGCTAACTTTATCAAATTGCAAGAAGAGTTGACCAATACAGAAAATAAAATTTCTTACTCTCGCCAACTCTACAACAGTGTTGTCAGCAACTACAATGTAAAACTTGAAAGTTTCCCAAGCAACATCATCGCAGGACTATTTGGATTTAAAGCTGCAGACTTCCTTCAAACACCTGAAGAGGAAAAGGCAGTTCCTAAAGTTGACTTTAGCGGATTAGGTGACTAAGATGTTGTTTGATCAAATTGCGAGCAATAAACGAAAAACGTGGATTTTGTTGCTGGTTTTCTTCCTACTCTTAGCCTTGGTTGGTTATGCGGTTGGCTATCTCTTTATGCGTTCAGGTCTTGGCGGCATGATTATAGCCTTGATCATCGGTCTTATCTACGCTCTGACCATGATCTTTCAATCGACAGAGATTGTCATGTCTATGAATGGGGCGCGTGAGGTTGATGAGCAAACGGCACCAGACCTCTACCATGTAGTAGAAGATATGGCCATGGTTGCTCAGATTCCTATGCCGCGTGTTTTCATCATTGAGGATTCATCTTTAAATGCCTTTGCAACAGGTTCGAATCCGCAGAACGCAGCAGTTGCGGCCACTTCGGGCCTTCTAGCTATCATGAATCGCGAGGAACTGGAAGCTGTTATGGGGCATGAGGTCAGTCATATCCGAAACTACGATATCCGTATTTCGACCATTGCTGTTGCCCTTGCCAGTGCCATTACCCTTCTGTCTAGTATGGCAGGACGGATGATGTGGTGGGGTGGCGCAGGTCGCAGACGGAGTGATAATGATCGCGATGGAAATGGTTTGGAGATTATCATGCTTATCATCTCTCTATTAGCCATTGTTCTAGCACCTCTCGCAGCAACCTTGGTGCAATTAGCCATTTCCCGTCAGAGGGAATTTCTGGCGGATGCATCCAGTGTGGAGCTGACTCGCAATCCTCAAGGGATGATTAATGCCTTGCGCAAGTTAGACAATAGCGAGCCGATGCATCACCATGTCGATGATGCTAGTAGCGCTCTTTATATCAATGATCCTAAGAAAGGTGGCGGACTTCAAAAACTCTTTTATACCCACCCACCTATCTCAGAACGAATCGAACGCTTGAAACAGATGTAAACAAAATCCAGAGGTCGTCTCTGGATTTTTGCTATGTTTAAAATCTAAAAATCTTATAAATCAACAACTTCCAAACCATTTTCTGTCAAACGATAGATACTCGTACAGACCTCTTTTAAGAAGCGTCTATCATGCGAAACAGTGATCAGACCGCCTGGATAGGAAGCAAAGAGTTTTCTGATTTCGGGTTGAGAAGTGGGAGAAAAATTTCTTGTAGGCTCATCCAGAATGAGAAAGTTTGGTTTGCGCAGGACTAATTCCAAAAGTAGGAGTTTACCTTGTTGACCACCAGATAAGGAACGGATTTGGTGCTGCATCTCTGGATAGCTGAAATTGAGACTGGCTAGGTGGGATTGGATTTTCTGTAGTTCCTCTTTTTCCCCAGTTTTGCCGAGATAGGCTACTGGAGATAAATCTAATTGCAGTTTTTTGTGGTAATCTTGTGGCATAAAACCAAGCGAAATCTCTCGTTTATCACCTAGTAGTTGCTGTAACTTGATTAACAGAGTAGATTTTCCAACACCATTAGGCCCTATAATACCGATTTTTTCTTGACCACGGACCGTTAGTCGTAACTCCTGAGCTAAAACGCGCTGACCAATGGACAAATTTTCTTTTTCCAGTTGGATTAAGACTTTAGAAGTCGCTAATGGTTGGATATCTGAAAAGAAAAGTTGGATTTGTTCCTCTTCAAGTGGCTTTTGTGTCATGGACTGAGCTGCCTTTTCGTAGCGTTTTTCTTGAGAGAGTATATTTTTCATTTTTTTAGCTAATAGGCGCCCAGCAACATCGTTTTTAGTATTACGCAAGGCAGTTTCTACATTCTGCTTAACGCGACGATGTTTTTCCATGGTTTTATCATGGGCTCGTTGGTCGTTAGCAGCTTGCTGGCTTTGTCTGGCAAAACTAGCTTTCCTCTGGTCACTATAGCTATCGTAGTCTAAATGCTCTACTAGTGTTTCCGCTTCTTTCCGATGCTTGACCAGTCGCAAGTGGACAATAGTATCTGCCGTATGAGAAAGAAAGTCTTCATCATGGGAAATGAAAATAACAGTTTGCCTAATCTTTTGAATCTGACCTTTTAGCCAATCAACCGTCTCAAGGTCCAGGTCATTTGAAGGTTCATCTAAAAATAGAATCTCAAAAGGCTTTGCTAACTCATGGATGAGCTGAATTTTCAAAGCTTCGCCCCCTGATAGACTGCCAATTTCTTGGTCACTAGCGAAGCGATCACTATCAAAGTGCAACTCCTCAGCCAAACGATAAAGAATGCTGTAGTCTAAATCAGCAGAATCCAAAAAGAAGTAGTCATGTAGAGTTTTCTTTTTCAGGTCCTCAGCTAGTTTTTGAGGAATGTAAGCCAGTGATTGAAGGTCAGACTGGATGTCGCCCTTGATAGTGAAATCAGGTAATGCTTCCCCCATTAAAGCTCGTAGTATAGTCGATTTACCATTTCCTTCTTCACCAATAATAGCAACCTTTTCTCCGTCTTGGATAGTCATGGTTAGGTCAGATACAAGATCTCGTAGATCTTTGTTTTGAGTGATGGTTAGATGATTGATTTTTATCATATTGTCGCCCTTTCTAGAATGTCCATAGTGCATAACAAAAAGCTCTACTTTATCTAGTAGAGCCCAAAGTCACTGTCAAGAACGCCATTATCCATGTCAAAAATCTTGTCAACCTAGGTCCGTCTAACCCTATCCAACATAAGAGGATCAGATGGTTAGCTTTCTAGTTTTTTGGATTTTCAAAGAGGATAAAGTACTAGAAAATCTAGTACAAAAAGAGCATGCAAAAAGAGACAAAAACAAGATCTACTAAATAAAGTTCTTTATTTGATAGACTTAGTTTTTCATGTCTCCCTTACCTCCGAGTATTAGTACCTCTATCCTATACCTTTAAGGATATTTTGTCAATAGAAAACAAGTAATTTCAAGCTCTAAAAACCAAAAACAGGTCCATAGAGAGTCAGTACGTGTTTGACATGTTCGTAATGGAACTTGTCATAGTTGCGCCAAGCGGTGCGTGCTTGATCGTTTAGTTTTAGGCTCCCTAGTCCAATCAGAAGACTGGTACGTTGGTAAAATTTCTCAAGGTCGATTAAGATACTGTTGTCCAGCTTTTCTGCTTTTTTAAGTTTCTTAAGAGTGGTGTTCAGCAGCTCTTGCAGTCGAAGATCATCGGCAGTTCCTTGTTTGCAACTTTGGTAGCTTTTATTTAACTCGAAAAGGAGTTGGTAAGCTTCAGTGATGAGTGCTTTGTCTTCCATATGAGCATCCTCCTTGCTCTGATGTATTCTTGCCTGTAGTATAGCACTAATAGGAAGTTTTGTCATAGTAAATATGTTAAAAAATGAGATTTCAATATCAAAGTTTGGAAAGCTGACTTATAGCCTTTTCATGGTATAATCAAGTGAGTACATCTTTATGGAGGAAATATGAAGTTAAATATTCAAGAAATTCGTAAGCAACCTGAAGGTCTGCATTTTGAACAAGCTTTAGACCTGGCAGCAGACTTGCGCAAACGGAACCAAGAGATTTTAGATGTCAAAGATATCCTTGCAGTGGGGAAGGTACAGTACGAAGACCGTCTGTATTTCTTGGACTATCAGTTGTCATATACCATTGTCCTTGCTTCCAGCCGCAGTATGGAGCCAGTTGAGTTGGCTGAATCTTATTCAGTCACAGAAGTTTTCATGGAAGGAGCGACCAACCAACTAGACCAGGAAGTTCTAGATGATGACTTGGTCTTGCCTATCGAAAATGGGGAAATCGACCTTGCTGAGAGCGTAGCAGATAATATCTTGCTCAATATCCCAATCAAAGTCTTGACGTCAGAAGAAGAAGCGGGCCAAGGTTTTGTGTCTGGAAATGACTGGCAAATCATGACAGAGGAAGAATACCAAGCTCAACAAGCAGTCAAGAAAGAAGAAAACAGTCCATTTGCTGGCTTGCAAGGACTATTTGATGGAGACGAGTAGATGGTTTTATCCAAGAAACGTGCCCGTCATGTCATTGAGGAAATTATTGCCCTCTTTCCAGATGCCAAGCCTAGTCTTGATTTTACTAATCATTTTGAACTCTTGGTTGCAGTGATGTTGTCAGCTCAGACGACAGATGCAGCGGTAAATAAGGCCACACCAGGTCTCTTCGCTGCCTTTCCGACACCACAAGCCATGTCTGTAGCGACAGAGAGTGAAATTGCTTCACACATTTCTCGCCTGGGACTGTATCGAAATAAGGCTAAATTCCTTAAAAAATGTGCCCAACAGTTACTAGACGATTTTGATGGTCAAGTGCCTCAGACTCGAGAGGAATTAGAAAGTCTAGCGGGTGTTGGTCGTAAAACAGCAAATGTCGTCATGAGTGTGGGGTTTGGGATTCCTGCTTTTGCAGTGGATACTCATGTGGAGCGTATCTGTAAGCATCACGATATCGTAAAAAAATCGGCTACGCCACTTGAAGTAGAGAAACGTGTTATGGATGTCTTGCCACCAGAAGAGTGGTTAGCAGCCCACCAGGCCATGATTTACTTTGGACGAGCTATCTGTCATCCCAAAAATCCAGAATGCGATCACTATCCCCAATTATATGATTTTAGTAATGTTTAAGGGGACTCTGAAAAAGTTTTTACTTGATTTTAAGGGTGCTTTGTGCTATATTAAGTGATAACTAAATAATCCTTTAAACCTGTCCCGTGAGGCAGGCAAGGAGCGCGATAAAGTAGAAGGGTGAAGTCTATACTGTTTATAGTAGGGCTCGCTTGGCTATACATTTCAAGTCTCCTTGTAGAAGGAGACTTTTCTTTTTGGAGGTTTGTCATGAAGACAAAAGAAGTTGTAGACGAATTGACTGTCAAACGAGCGATTACGCGAATTACTTATGAGATTATTGAGCGCAATAAAGATTTGAATAAGATTATCCTAGCAGGGATAAAAACGCGTGGTGTTTTCATCGCTCATCGTATCAAAGAACGCTTGGAGCAGTTGGAAAACATCACTGTACCTGTTGTGGAATTGGACACCAAGCCTTTCCGTGATGATGTTAAAAGCGGAGAAGATACTTCTTTGATTTCTGTTGATGTGACAGACCGTGAAGTTATCTTGGTCGATGATGTACTCTATACAGGCCGTACCATCCGTGCCGCTATCGATAATATTGTTGGTCATGGTCGTCCTGCGCGCGTGAGTCTTGCGGTGCTAGTCGATCGTGGACATAGAGAATTGCCTATCCGTCCAGATTACGTTGGGAAAAATATCCCAACCAGTCGTTCTGAAGAAATCATCGTAGAGATGACAGAACTTGATGGCCAAGACAGAGTTCTGATTACTGAAGAAGCGTAGAAAGCTGAAGGAGTAGCCATGTCAGAAAATCAACAAGCATTGAACCATGTGGTGTCCATGGAAGACCTCACTGTCGATCAAGTGATGAAATTGATTAAGCGAGGGATTGAGTTTAAAAACGGAGCCCAGCTTCCTTATGAAGACCACCCGATTGTTTCCAATCTTTTCTTTGAGGATTCTACACGAACGCATAAGTCCTTTGAAGTAGCAGAGATTAAACTAGGGCTGGAGCGACTTGACTTTGATGTGAAGACCAGTTCGGTCAATAAGGGTGAGACATTGTATGATACCATCTTGACCCTATCTGCTCTAGGAGTGGATGTCTGTGTGATTCGCCACCCAGAGGTCGATTATTATAAAGAACTGATTGCAAGTCCAACCATTACGACTTCCATCATCAATGGTGGAGACGGCTCGGGTCAACATCCTAGTCAGAGCTTGCTTGATTTGATGACCATTTATGAGGAATTTGGTCACTTTGAGGGCCTTAAGGTTGCTATTGCAGGCGACTTGGATCATTCACGTGTTGCCAAATCCAATATGCAGATTTTGAAACGCTTGGGAGCTGAACTTTTCTTTGCAGGGCCTGAGGAATGGAGAAGTCAAGAGTTTGCAGACTATGGACAGTTTGTAACTATTGATGAGATTGTTGATCAGGTGGATGTTTTGATGTTACTCCGAGTTCAACATGAACGCCATGATAGTGGAGCCGTTTTTTCAAAAGAAGACTACCATGCTCAACACGGTTTGAACCAAGAACGCTATAATCGCTTAAAAGAAACAGCAATCATTATGCATCCTGCTCCAGTGAATCGAGATGTGGAAATTGCTGACCACTTGGTTGAAGCGCCAAAATCACGCATTGTCCAACAAATGACCAATGGTGTCTTTGTTCGGATGGCAATCTTAGAATCCGTATTGGCGAGTAGAAACGCCAACTAAAACACAAGACGTTAAAAGACGCCAGTGAGCGTCCACGAGAGGTGAAAATATGACAAAAAGACTTCTAGTACTAGAAGATGGCACAGTTTTTGAAGGTAAGGCCTTCGGAGCAGATATAGATGTAACAGGCGAAATCGTCTTTAATACAGGGATGACCGGCTACCAAGAATCCATTACAGACCAGTCTTATAATGGACAAATCTTGACCTTTACCTATCCTTTGGTGGGAAATTATGGAATTAACCGTGATGATTATGAATCCATCATTCCAACTTGTAAAGGAGTTGTCGTTTTCGAAGAGGCACGTCGAGCTAGCAACTGGCGCAACCAAATGACGCTGGATGAATTTTTGAAAGCCAAGAAAATTCCTGGTATTTCAGGAATTGACACCCGTGCTCTGACAAAAATTATCCGCAAGCATGGTACGATGCGTGCAACCCTTACACATGTTGGCGATACCATGGACCATATCACAGCCCAGCTCCAAGCAACAGTCTTGCCGACAGACAATATCAAGCAGGTTTCTACTAAAACTTCCTATCCAGCTCCTGGAGTTGGTTTGAGTGTGGTCTTAGTAGACTTTGGTCTCAAGCACTCAATCCTACGTGAACTTTCTAAGCGCAACTGTAACGTGACGGTTGTTCCGTATTCAACAACGGCAGAAGAAATTCTCCACCTCAATCCTGATGGAGTTATGTTGTCAAATGGTCCAGGTAACCCAGAAGACGTTCCAGAAGCACTGGACATGATCCGTGGTGTGCAAGGGAAAATTCCAATTTTCGGTATTTGTATGGGACACCAACTCTTTGCCATGGCAAACGGGGCTAAGACCTACAAGATGAAGTTTGGTCACCGAGGATTTAACCACGCTGTACGTGAGATTGCTACAGGCCGTATAGACTTCACCAGCCAGAACCACGGTTATGCAGTTAGCCGTGAGGACTTGCCAGAGCACTTGATTATTACTCACGAAGAAATCAATGATGAGTCAGTTGAAGGTGTACGTCACAGATACCAACCAGGTTTTTCTGTACAATTCCACCCAGATGCAGCTCCTGGTCCACACGACGCAAGCTACCTATTTGATGAATTTATCGAAATGATGGAAGCTTTTAAACAATCAAACTAAGAACGAGTAAAATCTCGTCGGAGAATTTATGTAACTAAACACGGACGGAAAGCTCGAAATTTAGAGAAACCAACTTGGATTGTCAATCCTTCCTTGGTTTCCTAAAATTCAATCGCTTTCTATTCGTCCTTTGTATCTTATTTAATGTCGCTCTGTGAGGCGACGAATAGAAAGACAGGTCGTTTCTTTTAGTCGCTATTGGGCGAACTAAAAACTCCCTGCACTAGATTTTTTATCGAAAAATATCGTTTCTCTAAAAAATCGTCGGAGAATTTATTTAATGTCGCTCTGTGAGGCGACGAATAGAAAGGAGAAGGGTGGTCCGTATTTGCTGAACTGAATACGGGCTACGGACGGTGCTAAAAAGATAGTTATTCCTAGAACTGAGAGTTCTTCGTCATAACTCCTATTTTAGCTTTGTCCGCTTGACGCCCTTAATATCTTATAAATGCCTAAACGTACTGATATTCAAAAAATTATGGTGATTGGTTCTGGTCCGATTATTATTGGTCAGGCTGCTGAGTTTGACTACGCGGGGACCCAGGCCTGCTTGTCTTTGAAAGAGGAAGGTTATGAAGTTGTCTTGGTGAACTCAAACCCTGCTACCATCATGACAGATAAGGAGATTGCGGACAAGGTCTACATCGAACCGATCACACTGGAGTTTGTGACACGTATTCTCCGTAAGGAACGTCCAGATGCCTTGCTTCCAACTCTTGGTGGTCAAACAGGGCTCAATATGGCCATGGAATTGTCTAAGAATGGCATTCTAGATGAATTGGGTGTCGAACTACTGGGAACTAAATTATCTGCCATTGACCAAGCAGAGGACCGTGACCTCTTTAAACAATTGATGGAAGAGCTTGAGCAGCCAATTCCAGAATCTGAAATTGTCAACACAGTGGAAGAAGCTGTTGCCTTTGCGGCATCAATCGGCTACCCTGTTATCGTTCGTCCAGCCTTTACCTTAGGTGGTACTGGTGGTGGTATGTGTGCCAACGAGGAAGAATTGCGTGAAATCGCTGAAAATGGGTTAAAACTGTCACCTGTTACCCAATGTTTGATTGAACGTTCAATCGCTGGTTTCAAGGAAATCGAATACGAGGTTATGCGCGATTCAGCTGACAATGCCCTCGTTGTTTGTAACATGGAAAACTTTGACCCAGTGGGGATTCATACAGGGGATTCTATCGTATTTGCTCCTGCGCAAACCATGTCAGACTATGAAAACCAAATGCTTCGTGACGCGAGCTTGAGCATTATCCGCGCCCTCAAGATTGAAGGTGGATGTAACGTTCAGCTAGCCCTTGATCCACATAGCTTCAAGTACTATGTTATCGAAGTAAACCCTCGTGTATCGCGTTCGTCAGCGCTTGCTTCTAAGGCGACGGGTTATCCGATTGCCAAATTGGCTGCCAAGATTGCCGTTGGTTTGACTCTGGATGAGGTCATCAACCCAGTTACAGGTTCAACTTATGCTATGTTTGAACCAGCTCTTGACTACGTCGTTGCTAAGATTCCACGTTTCCCATTTGACAAGTTTGAAAAAGGTGAGCGTCGTCTCGGAACTCAGATGAAAGCGACTGGGGAAGTCATGGCCATTGGTCGTAACATCGAGGAATCTCTTCTAAAAGCCTGTCGTTCACTTGAAATTGGGGTTCACCACAATGAAATGCCGGAGCTTGCTTCTGTTTCTGATGATGCCTTGATTGAAAAGGTTGTGAAAGCCCAAGATGATCGTCTCTTCTACGTATCAGAGGCCATTCGCCGTGGTTACACACCAGAAGAAATTGCTGAATTGACTAAGATTGATATCTTTTATCTAGATAAACTCTTGCATATCTTTGAAATTGAGCAAGAGTTGGGTGCCCATCCACAAGATGTAGCAGTCCTAAAAACAGCAAAACTCAATGGTTTCTCAGATCGTAAGATTGCGGAACTCTGGAAAACGACAGCTGACCAAGTTCGCCAACTTCGTTTGGAAAACAAGATTGTTCCAGTCTACAAGATGGTCGATACCTGTGCGGCAGAATTCGACTCTGAAACACCATATTTCTATTCAACCTATGGCTGGGAAAATGAGTCTATCAAGTCTGATAAGGAATCTGTACTTGTCTTAGGTTCAGGTCCAATCCGTATCGGTCAAGGGGTTGAGTTTGACTACGCAACTGTTCACTCTGTTAAGGCTATTCAGGCTGCTGGTTATGAAGCCATCATCATGAATTCAAACCCAGAGACCGTTTCAACAGACTTCTCAGTATCTGACAAGCTCTACTTTGAACCGTTGACTTTCGAAGATGTTATGAATGTTATCGACTTGGAGCAGCCAAAAGGCGTTATCGTTCAGTTTGGTGGTCAAACAGCTATCAACCTTGCCGAGCCATTGGCCAAAGCAGGAGTGACCATTCTTGGTACACAAGTTGCTGACCTAGACCGGGCGGAAGACCGCGACCTCTTTGAGCAAGCCCTTAAAGACTTGGATATTCCACAGCCACCAGGCCAAACAGCAACCAATGAAGAAGAAGCGGTGCTTGCAGCTCGCAAGATTGGCTTCCCAGTCTTAGTTCGTCCATCTTATGTCTTGGGTGGACGTGCCATGGAAATCGTAGAAAATGAAGAAGACCTTCGTTCTTACATGCGTACTGCTGTTAAGGCCAGTCCAGACCACCCAGTTCTTGTTGATTCATACATCGTTGGACAAGAGTGCGAAGTTGATGCCATTTCAGATGGAGAAAATGTTCTCATCCCTGGTATCATGGAGCATATCGAACGTGCCGGTGTCCACTCAGGTGACTCAATGGCCGTTTACCCACCACAAACCTTATCTCAAAAGGTGCAGGAGACCATCGCAGACTATACTAAACGCCTAGCAATCGGCCTAAACTGTCTTGGTATGATGAACATCCAGTTTGTCATCAAGGATGAAAAAGTCTACGTTATTGAGGTCAATCCACGTGCCAGCCGTACGGTTCCATTCCTTTCTAAGGTAACCAATATCCCTATGGCTCAGGTAGCGACTAAGCTTATTCTTGGACAAAGTCTTGAAGCACTTGGTTATCAAGATGGACTTTATCCAGAAAGCACTCGCGTTCATATCAAGGCACCAGTCTTCTCCTTTACGAAACTGGCTAAGGTAGACAGCTTGCTCGGTCCTGAAATGAAGTCGACAGGGGAAGTTATGGGTTCTGATACAACTCTCGAAAAAGCTCTCTATAAAGCTTTTGAAGCTTCTTACCTACACTTGCCAACCTTTGGAAATGTTGTCTTCACTATCGCTGATGATGCTAAAGATGAAGCCTTGGGCTTGGCTCGTCGTTTCCAAAATATCGGTTACGGTATCCTCGCGACAGAAGGGACAGCAGCCTTCTTTGCTAGTCATGGACTTCAAGCCCAACCTGTTGGTAAGATTGGTGACGACGAACATGATATTCCTAGCTACGTCCGTAAAGGAAAAATCCAAGCTATCATCAATACTGTCGGAACCAAACGAACTGCTGACAAAGATGGTGAGCAAATCCGTCGTTCAGCCATTGAACACGGTGTGCCACTCTTTACAGCCCTAGATACAGCTAATGCCATGCTTAAGGTGCTAGAAAGCCGTAGTTTTGTCACAGAAGCGATCTAGTTGAGAAAGAATTTTTACAGTTTTAAAGCCAGCGTTTTCTGACGCTGGCTTTTATAATACTGATATTGCCTATTTCAACTATCATTTCTTTTATTAGGAATCATTCCAAAATGTGATATAATAAGGGTGAATTGGAAATAGGTAAACTATTTTCATCATTCTTTCAAAAAATATTCTATTAAGAAATATGTAAAGACAGATTAGAAAGTGTGAAATCCCTATGTCCTCTTATGAAAAAGTCTCTCTTTCTGAGATCAATCAATCTATTGAGACTCCAAATAACAATCATTTTTGGCAAAATCTAAAAGCATTCTTAGGACCTGGTGCACTTGTGGCAGTTGGCTACATGGATCCAGGAAACTGGATCACCAGCGTGGTTGGTGGTGCCTCCTACAAATATAGTCTCTTATTTGTTATTTTGATTTCTTCCATCATTGCTATGCAGTTACAACAGATGGCTGGAAAGCTCGGTATCGTAACTAAGATGGACCTGGCACAGGCAACAGCTCATCATGCTCCCAAGTGGCTTCGCTATAGTTTGTGGGTGATTTTAGAATTAGCTTTAATGGCGACGGACTTGGCTGAGGTTCTAGGTTCAGCGATTGCCTTAAATCTTTTGTTTAAAATACCGATTATGATTGCTATCCTTCTAACCGTTTTAGATGTATTTTTGTTACTTTTATTGATGAAATTTGGCTTCAAAAAAATTGAAGCCATTGTTACGACTCTTATTTTAACCATATTAGCCATCTTTACCTATCTTGTAGCCTTATCTAATCCAAGTATCCAGGGGATTATTGGTGGTTATTTACCAACTTCAACTTTATTTGAAACACCGTTACCAGGTCATGAAAGTCAATTGACCTTGGCTCTAGGGATTGTAGGTGCGACAGTCATGCCCCATAATCTCTATCTCCACTCCTCTCTATCCCAAACAAGGAAAATCAATCACAAAGATAAGAAGGATGTTCGAAAAGCAGTGCGCTTTATGACCTGGGATTCAAATCTTCAGTTGTCCCTAGCCTTCATTGTCAATTCCTTGCTTCTCATTTTAGGTGCCTCCCTCTTTTTTGGTCATGCATCTGAAATTTCAGCTTTTTCTCAAATGTACAATGCTTTACAGGATTCGACAATAGCAGGAGCAATAGCCAGCTCAACCTTGTCAACTTTATTTGCTCTAGCCCTCCTAGCAAGCGGCCAAAATTCGACTATTACAGGCACTTTGACAGGACAGATTGTCATGGAAGGCTTCTTATATCTAAGATTGCCTCAGTGGCTCATCCGTATCGGTACACGTATTTTTGCCTTGCTACCTGTGATTATAGTCGCCGTTTTGTTTGGATATCAAGAAAAAACCTTGGATCAGTTATTGGTCTATTCACAGGTCTTTCTGTCAATCGCTCTTCCGTTTTCAATCTTTCCCTTAATCTATCTGACCTCTAAGAAGTCACTGATGGGAGAATTCACTAATGCCAAGTGGAACACAATCCTAGGTTACGCAGTTTCCATTATCTTAACCATTCTCAATATCAAACTTCTTTTTGATATTTTTTAAACTTGTTCAAATTAGTTTTCGGTACTAGCTTGAAGCTTGATATTGAGATAATAGCAGTGGTTGGTTCATAAAAACATAAAAAGAAGTAAAAAAAAAGAACAGTAGTAACTGTTCTTTTTATGATTATTTGAGACCGTATTTTTTGTTGAAACGATCCACGCGTCCATCTGCTTGAGTGAACTTTTGACGTCCAGTGTAGAATGGGTGTGAGTCTGATGAAATTTCCACACGGATCAATGGGTAAGTTTCGCCTTCGAACTCAACAGTTTCGTTAGAGCGTTTTGTTGAACCGCTAAGGAATTTGTAACCAGTAGTTGTGTCCATGAAGACAACTGGGCGATATTCTGGATGGATATCTTTTTTCATTTTGCAATATTTCCTTTCTGCCATGGTCTCTTTGCGAGCCATAGATTGTTACCATACTAGTCTATCAGATTCTGAAAAGTTTGGCAAGTATTTTATTAGTTTTTAAGCAAGTTTTTTAACTTTTGATAGATGATTTCGTTTTCCTCTAAGCTATAGGAATTGGCGCCACTGGCTAATGGATGCCCTCCCCCGTCGTGTCGTTTGGCAATCTCATTGATAGGGGCGATTTTACTTCGCATTCGCACACGGAAGTGACCATCAGCTTGCTCAACAAAGATAGCCCAAGCCTTAACGGTATCAATTCGGCCAGGTGCTCCGACAATCGCAGCCGTTTCAGCATCCGTAACCTTATATTTTTCCAGGATTTCTTGAGTAAGCAGAACGCGTGCAGCTCCATTCTCATCGACTTCTAAGTGATCATAAACATACCCTTGCAGTTTTGCAATCTTGAAGCTCATGGTATCCATTTGACGAGATAATCCAGCAAAGTCAAAATCAATTTCTCGGAGCTGGCCAGCTATTCTAAAGGTACGAGCACTAGTTGACGGGTAGAGAAAACGCCCTGTATCCCCGACAATTCCTGCATAGAGAAGTCGTGCCGCTTCACTAGACAAAGCTAGCTGATTTTCTTGAGCAAATAATGCAATCATCTCACTGGCACTGCTTGAACTTGTATCCACCCAAGATAGGTCACCATAGATATCATCGTTTGGATGGTGATCAATTTTGATGGTGAAAGCAGCTTGTTCGTAGCGTTTATCATCGATACGAGGACGATTCGCTGTATCACAAATAATAGCAAGAGCTCCTTGGTAGTCACTGTCTTGGACAGTATCCATTTCCGCCATCCAGGTTAGAGTGGGTTCGTTAAAACCGACCGCTTTGATAGTCTTTTCTGGAAAATGGTGTGTAAGAAGAGTTTTCAAGCCCACCTGACTTCCCAAGGCATCAGGGTCTGGTTTCATATGACGATGAATGATAATGGTATCGTATTCTTTGATTTTCTCTAAAATTTGCTGGCAAATTTCCATAAATAACCTCAATTCTTTCTCATTTCATTGTAGCACAAGAATTTTTATTTTTAAAATGAAAAAGATATGATATAATGGAGAAAGATAAATTGAGGAGGACGATATGGCATTAGCAAAAATTGTATTTGCCAGTATGACCGGTAATACCGAAGAAATTGCAGATATTGTAGCAGATAAATTGCGTGACTTGGGCTTGGATGTCGATGTGGATGAATGTACGACTGTTGACGCTTCAGACTTCTTGGAGGCGGATATCGCAATCGTTGCGACCTATACCTACGGAGATGGAGAGTTGCCAGATGAGATGATGGACTTCTACGAAGACCTAGCAGATCTCAACTTGAACGGTAAAATCTACGGGGTTGTTGGATCAGGTGATACCTTCTACGACGAATTCTGTAAGGCTGTCGATGACTTTGATCGCGTTTTCGTTGCGACAGGAGCTGAAAAAGGTTCAGAGTGCGTTAAAGTAGACCTTTCTGCCGAAGAAGAAGATATTGAACGCTTGGAACAATTCGCAGAAGAATTGGCTGCAAAAGTAGGATAATAATAAAACTGCGCTGACTGGAAGAAGTCAGTGCGTTTTTTTATTAGTTTTTTTGGGATTTTACTAGCCTATTTAGAGGCTTTTTGATACAATAATTCAAATAAAGGAGGAGACTGTATGAACTTAGATATTATTCGCCAAGAAATTGATCAAATCGACGACCAAATCGTCAAGCTCCTAGAAGAACGGATGCATTTGGTTGAGGGGGTTGTCGCTTATAAGAAATCCTCTGGGAAACCTGTTTTAGATACTAAGAGAGAAGCAGTTATTTTTGAAAAGGTTAGAAGTCGTGTAGAGGATAAGCGCTATCAGGAGACTATTGTTGCGACTTTTTCAGACATTCTCAAACGTTCGCGTGATTATCAGGATCAAAATATCAAATGAAAAAAGAACAATTTTATCCGCTCGGAATTTTTCTGGCTGCCATGTTGGGAGGCCTTGTCCGCTATCTCATTTCCACTTGGTTACCAGCTAGCCCAGACTTTCCTTGGGGGACCCTTCTTGTCAACTATCTGGGAATATTCTGCTTGGTCTATCTGGTAAAAGGCTATCTGGTCTATAAGGGAACTAGTAAAGGCTTGGTTTTGGCGCTGGGGACAGGATTTTGTGGTGGCCTGACAACCTTTTCTAGCCTAATGCTTGATGCAGTAAAACTGCTTGATACCGGGCGTTATCTTAGTTTAGGCATTTACTTACTTTTGAGTATTGGTGGAGGACTATTCTTGGCTTATGTTCTAGGGAGGAAGAAATGGTAATCGTTTATCTTGCAATCGCCTGCGGGTTCGGAGCCTTGGTGCGTTATTTCTTTTCCCGCTATAATCAAGCTTCTAAATTGCCACTAGGAACTCTCATAGCCAATCTTATAGGATGTTTTTTAATTGGCTTACTCTACAATCATGTGGAGTCCAAGGAAATCTATGCTATCCTAGCGACAGGTTTTTGTGGAGGGTTGACGACCTTTTCAACTTTGAATGATGAGCTACAAAGACTGTTAAGTGACAAGAAGGTATTTTATAGCTATTTTCTCTTAACTTACCTAGGCGGTTTTCTAGCGATTTTTTTAGGAATTCTGCTATAAATTTCTTTACTTTTAGGTGGAAATTTGGTAAACTGTATCTTGTGTGTAATGGACGCACAAAAATACAGTTTATCCGCTGAGGAAGGTTCCTCAAGATTGACAAAGATAGGAGAATAAAATGAATCCATTAATCCAAAGCTTGACTGAAGGTCAACTTCGTACAGATATCCCATCATTCCGTCCTGGTGACACTGTTCGTGTACACGCGAAAGTTGTCGAAGGAAACCGTGAACGTATCCAGATTTTTGAAGGTGTTGTTATCGCACGTAAAGGTGCTGGCATCTCAGAAAACTACACAGTTCGTAAAATCTCTAACGGTGTAGGTGTTGAGCGTATCTTCCCAATCCACACTCCACGTGTTGAAAAGATCGAAGTTGTTCGTTACGGTAAAGTACGTCGTGCGAAATTGTACTACTTGCGTGCACTTCAAGGTAAGGCAGCTCGTATCAAAGAAATCCGTCGTTAATTCGACTAAAAAACTCTGCTCATCCAGCAGGGTTTTTCTCTAGCTCCCTTAGTTCAATGGATATAACAACTCCCTCCTAAGGAGTAGTTGCAGGTTCGATTCCTGCAGGGGGCATTTTTAGTAATGTAAAGAAAGACAAAGAAAATTCAAAGTGTTAGTTTAAAGGCAATCATCACAAGTTTGTTTTTTAAAATAACTTAGTATTTTTGGAATTTTTGACCAAAGTGTGACCAAAAGTCAATGAATATAGAATAAAGTAGATCAGGAAACTGGTCTATTTATTTTGTAATTATTAATGAACAGTATTTTTTAAGTTTATAATATTCAGTTTAAGTTAAATAGTTGTAATTATAGTATATAAGTTTTTCTTTGTTAATGGTATAATATAAAGTATATAGAGCTATTTTTCGAGGTGCGGATTTGGCAAATAATAGACAAATTGAGACATTAGGTGTTTCATATCTGACAACATTCATAAATAGACATAGTTTACTTCAGACTTATTTTGATAGTAATGATAAAACTCCAGTCTGGGATGGTGAGATTCATGTTCTTAAATCTTCTAGTGAGAAAAAAAGTGAAATATTTGGTAAAGTACCTGTTCAAATTAAAGCTACAAGGCAACAGAAGAATAAATTGAAATCCTTCTTGTTAGACATAAGTGATTTAGAATTATATTCAAAAAATGGTGGTGTAGTTTTATTCGTAGTTTGGTTAAGTGAGAATGGTGATTTAAGAAATATCTACTATAAATCATTACCTCCTCTTTCTATAAAAAAACTAATCAAAAAAAATAATTTAAAAAATAAAACAACAAGCAATAAGAAACTTTCTGTACAGATTCATGAATTAGACGAACAAAAACTGTACCCCATGCTAGTCGATTTTATAACAAATAGTCGTAAGCAATATAGCTTCATAAATGTTGATGGTATTTCAGTTGAAGATATCTCTGATGATAGTAACCTTAAATTCTATTTTTATGGTCAAGGAAAGGGAGAAATCTTTAACTACCAGGAAGAAAATGATCTCTTCATTTATTATAAAGATCCTTTAACTGGTATTGAAGTACCACTTGAAAATACAATAAAGGTTGTCGAAACTTACGAGGAAACAGATTTAATTATTACAGTTGGAGATACTATTTTTCAAGATGTAAAAAGACATCGATTCCCTGATGGGAGTGTACAACTACATTTTGGTGAATGCTTTAAAATGTCCTTTGATGTAAATAAAAAAATATTTAAATTTAATTATACAAGGTCTAATATGCTCTCAAAAGCCATAGAGTGTACGGAGGTACTTCAAGAGCTAGGAAGAGTAGGATATTTTAATCTCAATGGAAATAAAATAGAACTAGATAATCAGTCAATATCGGATATTACTTCACGGAATTTAGATAGCGATATAAAGGATTTGAGACAGATTTCTAACTTCTTGGAAAATATGGGTGTACAAAAGGATCTTGATCTAAACTACTTTGATAAACAATCTCAAAAAAATCTAAATATCCTTAATTCAGGTCTTGTTCTAAAGAAGAAGGATGCCTTTGATTATAATGAATCTAAATTACTTCATCTAAGAATTGCTAATATCCATATTATTGCCTTATATGATTTTACAATAGATAAGAACGGAACCATGATTGATATCTTTACTGAAATTCCCTGGTGTAGGAGAGGTGAGGGGAAGGATTCTTCAGATATTTCAATTTTTGAAGTTTTTGAACCTAACGATTGGCTAAAAATAGATAATTGTAATTTTGATTCGGTTATTGCCTCATATCAAAGATTAGTTGATAATGACTTGAAATTTGAAGATGCTAACAACACTATTATAAAAATAGTTATTGCTGCTGACATGGCAGAAGATGCTTCTAGAAGAGAGTTATTGCTTAATTGGGCACAATGTCTTTCTAATTGGAACTTAAAATACTCCCAAAATAGTGAGATAGCTATAATAAATGACCTTCAAATAAAATCTAGAGTTCGTAAATTAAACAGCAAAGAAATGGAGATTCTGAGCAATATTTTAGTAAATAGTAATGATAACTATGAACTTTGTTTCGGTTCATCAGTGTTATTAAAATCGAAACCACAAGCTGATTTGTTTTGGAATAAACTGGATAATGAGACAAAAGAAAGATATAAAGACTTTCCTATTTATACTTTGTATATGAAATTATCGTAAAATTAAAAGAGATTATAAAGAGATAACATATAGAAATAGAGAGTGATTTATTACAATTCAGTACCACAAATTAAGGAAGCAATGCCTATTTTTTGTACTCTCAAGATTTAAGTAACTGTACAACTGAACCCTTGTGGCTCTAGGCGTTATGACGGTTTTTGTACTCTCAAGATTTAAGTAACTGTACAACACCTCATGCTTGAAGATGGCCGATTGGCTGAAAAAGAAAGTTTCAACATCGAGCCTGACGGATTGATCACTACAAAATAATTTTTTAAAAATAGAAAGGAAATTTTCTAAAATATTGTTCGAATTGTAACCGCAGGCTCAGGCTTGCGGGCTTTTTTGTTTGCAATAATAAAAGCAGTGACGGAAATCACTGCTTATCAGCTGTAGCAAATTCATAAAGTTTTTCTGCTGTGAGAAGTGCCATTTTGTCCATGCTTGTTTTTCCTTTTCTGAGGTCAGAAACGGTAGTCCATGGCACACCGGCACCTTGTGAAATAGCAGATGTAGAAATAGAACTATTAAGTAATTCTTGAATAATTTTTCTCATATTTTTCTTTACCTCAATTTTTATCTTAATCATATTATATAACGGAGAACCGAGATGTCAAGTGTTTTGATAAATTATTTCTAATTCTAAGATGAAATAGATAAAACCCGCTCAGTTGAGCGGGTTTCGTCTATTCTTACTTTTTTACAATACCCACGTACGGATGGCATGGGCAACGCCAGATTCATCATTTGTTTTAGTGATGTATTTGGCGATTTTTTTGAGTTCTGGATTTCCGTTTTCCATGACTACAGGGTTGCCAACGACTTCCAGCATGGCACGGTCATTTTCTTCGTCTCCGATTGCCATGGTTTCATCTGTGGTCAATCCGAGTTTTTCAGCTAGGTGAGTGATGGCTGAACCCTTGTCTACATTCTTTTTAAGGAGTTCGAGGTAGAAAGGAGCAGATTTGTTGATGGAGTAGCGTTCGTAAAATTCTGCTGGTATCTTTTCAATCGCAACGTCGAGAATTTCCGGTTCATCGATAAACATACACTTGACGATTTCCTTGTCAGCCATTTCTTCAGGAGTGCGGTAAAAGATAGGCATGTTGACGAGGGTTGATTCGTGCACTGTGTATTTTCCGATATTGCGATTGGCAGTATAGATACCGTCCTTGGTAATAGCGTGCATGTGGACACCGAGTTTGCGACTGAGAAATTCCATATCGAGATAGTCCTCATAGGCTAAAGATTCGCTGATAATCTCATGGCCAGTAGCAGTTTCTTGGACAAGGGCACCGTTGAAGGTTACCACATAGTCACCCTTGTCTCTCAACTGCAAGTCGTCCAGAAGTTTAGCAACACCTGCGATAGGGCGGCCAGTTGCAATCACGACTTTGACGCCAGCTTGTTTGGCATCTTGGATGGCAGAAAAGACTTCAGGAGTGATTTCCTTTTTACTGTTAACCAGGGTACCATCGATATCGACAGCGATTAGTTTAATACTCATAAATTTCCTCTTCTAGTTTTTATTTGGGGTAAAATGATCGTTCTCAATCAAGTGTAAAAATTGCTGGGTGATACTTGCGAAGATGCTATTTTGATCCAACATTTCTTTTGGAAAATAGAAACGATTGTCACCGTGGCGGCTGCCAGCAAGGGATTGGACGATAGGGGACAGGCTAGATAGTTCTGCCAGTTCACCATTTTTTTGTAAAATCTCAATCTGTGTCCTTGGATTTTCAGATTCGGGTCGATAGATATCATAAGGTAGGTCAAAGTTCTTATGAATAGCAGTATAGTAGTCTGGATCAAAACCGATATCTTCAACCAGTTGTCTCATGGTTGCGAGTTGGTCTTGGTCTTTTTCTGAAAAAGTAATGGATTTAAAGACCTTGCGGTTGACAAAGCGTTGCGACAAGTCGGCTAGTATCTTGTCAGGACTGGTCATCCAGAGTTGGAAGTAGGTATTCATCACGCCATCATCCAGAGCTAGATAGTCAGACAAGGTCACATTTTTTTCAAAGAAAGGAAGGAGATGTGGAGAAGTTCGTGCAAAGAAATCTTTGTCTTCAGGATAGAGTTCCTTAGCGCGTTTGAGGAGATTCTGTAGAAGAACTTCCATGGCGCGTGTTGCTGGGTGGAAATAAACCTGCATATACATCTGATAGCGACTGAGCACGTAGTCTTCGATGGCATGCATGCCATTGCGCTGAAAGGCGATCCCATTTTCGACTGGGCGAATCACTCGGAGAATTCGAGTCAAGTCAAATTCCCCATAAGATGCTCCTGTAAAATAGGAGTCGCGCAAGAGATAGTCCATGCGGTCTGCATCAATCTGACTAGAAATGAGTTGTACGACCTGCTTGTTAGGATAGGTATGGTCGATAACGCTAGCCACCTTTTTGGGGAAATCAGGTGCCACTTGTAGCAGGACTTGGTGAATCTCTGTCTCAGGACTTTGGATGATTTCCTGGGTAATGGCCTCATGATCTGTATCAAAGAGATGTTCAAAAGTATGGGAGTAGGCACCATGCCCGAGGTCATGAAGGAGCGCAGCGGTCATGGTCAAGAGAGACTCAGCAGGATCCCATTCTTTAGGATATTTTTCTTCAAAAATCTCTGTGATGCGTCGTGCAATCTCATAGACCCCCAAACAGTGGGAAAAGCGACTGTGCTCCCCACCATGGAAGGTATAGCTGGAAGTCCCTAGTTGCTTGATTCGACGCAAACGTTGAAATTCTTTTGTATTGATCAAGTCGTATATGACCTGATTATTGACGTGGATATAGTTGTGAACTGGGTCACGGAATACTTTTTCGTTCATATGACCATTATAGCAAAATCCTGCTCTTTTTGGTAAAATAGTAGGACAAGAGACAAGAAAGAGGACATGATGTGAAGATTCGAATGCGAAATACGATTCAGTTTGATGAACAGTTGGAAGTAATTGACCAACTCTATGACGTGGAAGTGCGTGAAAAGGGAGATTATTGCTATCTGCTTTTCTACAATGAGGAAAAGGAAAAAGTGGTTATTAAATTTCATGGTGAAGAACTAGTGATGACCCGTTTCTCGAGTCCCAAAACCATCATGCGTTTTCTAAAGTCTAGTGATAGTTTGGCCTATATTCCTACACCAATGGGGATGCAGGAGTTTATCATTCAAACGAGTCACTACAAACTGGATGGGCAAAAGATTGAGCTCGCCTATCAACTGCAAAACCAAGAGGGACAACCCTTTGCCAGTTATCAATTAGAAATTACTTGGGGATAAGAAAAAGGTTGGCGAATGCCAACCTTATTTGATATATAGTTCTTGGTTTTTTAGGACAATTTCACGAACACTTGCGAATTTCTTGAGTTTTTTAAGTTCTTCAGGATGGGTTACCAGAGTGATAACATAGCCCTCTTTACCCATGCGACCTGTGCGGCCAGCGCGGTGAGTGTAGGTTTCCATATCTCTAGGAACGTCAAAGTTTACGACGCATTCTAGGCTATCAATATCAATCCCACGTGCTAAGAGGTCAGTTGCAAGGAGCAGGGTTAGCTGCTTGTCTTTAAACTTTTCTAAGATGACTTTTCGAAATTTAACATTGACATCGCTAGCGAGGGAAACAGCCAAGACATCCCGATACTGTAGTTTTTCTTCTGCACTTCCAAGATCTGATAGGTTATTAAAGAAGACCAGTCCGCGGAAATCCTCTACATGAGCCAGTTTTCGTAGCATATCCACACGATGACGTTGGTCCACCTGCATGTAGAAATGTTGGATGTTGTCCAGTTTTTGATCAGAGAGATCAATAGTGCGCGTGTTTGCCGCAATCTTTTCTTGGTCAAACTTGGTCGTCGCACTCATGTAGATGAGTTGGTGGTCACGAGGTGCGTAGTGAGTGATTTTCTCGACAAAGTGAATCTGAGAATCATCGAGCAATTGGTCAAATTCATCCAGGATGATGGTTTCCACATTCATCATCTTGATTTTTTTCAATTTAATCAACTCAAAGATACGGCCAGGTGTTCCAATCAGAATTTCTGGTCCTTTTTTGAGGCGTTCAATCTGGCGTTTCTGACTTGAACCTGATAGGAAGAGTTGAGCTGTTAAACCAATAGCTTCAGCCCAGGTTTTACACACGTCAAAAATCTGTCCAGCCAGTTCTGTATTTGGTGCTAGAATCAAGAGTTGTTGGGCTTTTTTCTTTTGTAGTCTGAGAAGACTTGGTAGGAGGTAAGCGAGGGTCTTACCAGTTCCTGTTGGGCTCACTCCCAGAAGGTTTTCTCCAGCAAGAATGGGCTCAAATAGTTGAGTTTGAATGGGGGTAAATTCTTGGAAACCGATCTGGTCGCTCAGTTCTTGCCATTCAGTGGGTAGTTTGGTTTTCATTTTTCTGCCTCGAATCTAATGCCAGCAGTCTGGCGCATGGTATAGAGTAGCTCATGAATAGAACTTGCATTATCCAGCCAAGTCTGGTAAAGTTTTTGGTCTGGCTGCTGGATCATGTGTGCAAATGCAGCAACTTCCTCAGTCATCGTATGAGGAGCCTGTTGGATAGGGAGTTGAACTTGATTTCCTTGGTGGTTAGTAAAAATAGCTGAGCGGATATGCTCAATCGTGTTGAGGGTCAAGGTTCCATCTGCTGTGTAAATCTCACAAGGAAGATTGGAAGTGATGTTTTTCCCAGCCTTGATATGAACTTGAAAGTTAGGGTAGAAGAGGATACCGTCTCCATTTAGGTCAATGCTATTGTCAAGCTGTTGAGCCTGATAGGTCGCGTCCTGAGCTTTTCCAAAGAAGCGAATGGCAGCGTAGAGGGGATAAATCCCCAAGTCCATAAGTGCTCCACCAGCAAAACGATCTGAAAAAACATTTGGCGTCTGCCCAGCCAATAAGTCAGGCATCTTGGAAGAATACTTGGCATAGTTGAAATCTGCTCCCCAAATTTGCTTGTCTGCCAAAAAATTCTTGATAGTGATAAAGGCTTCCTCGTGGTAATTACGAGCTGCCTCAAAGATAAAACAGTGATTTTTCTCAGCTGTTTGCCTTAAATCTAGCCATTCTTGTGGCTGAGTGACAGCTGGCTTTTCAAGAATGACGTGCTTACCAGCAGACAAGGCAGCCTTGGCTTGAACAAAATGCAAGGAGTTTGGACTGGCGATATAGACTACATCAAAGGAAGACTTAAAGAAGTCTTCTAATTGATTAAAGAGTTGGATATCCTGATACCGAGAAGCAAAGGTTGCGGCTGTTTCTAGCTTTCGAGAATAGACTGCGACCAGCTGGTATTCTCCACTAGCATGGGCTGCTTCTATGAAATGATGGCTGATAGCGCCTGTTCCGATGACACCTAATTTAAGCATAGATACTCCTTTTCCGATTTTAAATCCTTCCTTCATTATAACACAGAAAAGAAGGACTATCCAACAGATGGTAAAAATTTTCAAATGGACTACGCATTTCTTGGAGAAAGTGGTACAATATATAGATAGGTAGATAAAATGAAAAGGGGGAGAAAATGAGATTATTACCAATAAGAAAAATATCACGTCAGTCTAAGAGGCTAGCGCTTTTTTTGACTTTTTGCGCAGGATATGTAGATGCCTATACCTTTATCGTGCGAGGAAATACCCTTGTGGCAGGACAGACTGGAAATGTGGTTTTTCTATCAGTAGGACTCATTCAACACAATGTGTCAGATGCCAGTGCCAAAGTAATGACCTTGCTAGCTTTTATGATGGGGGTCCTTTTATTAACTGTCTATAAGGAAAAATTGAGAATTGTTAAAAAGCCAATTTTGTCCGTAATTCCACTTGCAGTCCTGTCCCTAATTATAGGCTTTGTGCCGCAAACGGTTGATAATATCTATCTCGTACCGCCCTTGGCCTTTTGTATGGGACTGGTGACAACTGCTTTTGGAGAAGTGTCAGGTATTGCCTATAATAATGCTTTTATGACAGGGAATATTAAACGTACCATGTTGGCTTTTGGAGATTATTTCCGGACCAAGCATACGCCTTTCCTACGAGAGGGCTTGATTTTTGTTAGCTTACTTAGTAGTTTTGTCTTCGGAGTTGTTTTTTCAGCTTATTTGACGATTTACTATCAGGAGAAGACAATTCTAGGTGTTCCTCTTATGATGAGTATCTTCTACTTCAGTATGCTTTTTGCTTCTTGGAGAAAAAAAGGAGAGAAATAGCTTAAATTTGATTGATTTTACTTGTAAGAAAAAAGAAGATATGCTATACTTGAAGAGTTGACTATGCACAATCCTGTGCAACCGCACGAACATCGTTGCTCACATAGTGAGTATAAAGTGGTTCGTCCCACGATGCTAGGCGAGTCTTCACAAAAACACGGGGAAACCCTAAAAATCATAGGAGGTGCATAATGAGCACATACGCAATTATCAAAACTGGCGGAAAACAAGTTAAAGTTGAAGTTGGTCAAGCAGTTTACGTTGAAAAATTGAACGTTGAAGCTGGTCAAGAAGTTACTTTTAACGAAGTTGTTCTTGTTGGTGGTGAAAACACTGTTGTCGGAACTCCACTTGTTGCTGGAGCTACTGTAGTTGGAACTGTTGAAAAACAAGGAAAACAAAAGAAAGTTGTTACTTACAAGTACAAACCTAAAAAAGGTAGTCACCGTAAACAAGGTCACCGTCAACCATATACAAAAGTTGTCATCAACGCGATCAACGCTTAATTTTAAGGAGAACACATGATACAAGCAGTCTTTGAGAGAGCCGAAGATGGCGAGCTGAGGAGTGCGGAAATTACTGGACACGCCGAAAGTGGCGAATACGGCTTAGATGTCGTGTGTGCATCGGTTTCTACGCTTGCCATTAACTTTGTCAATTCCATTGAGAAATTTGCAGGCTACGAACCAATCTTAGAATTAAACGAAGATGAAGGTGGCTATCTAAAGGTTGATATACCAGCGGATCTTCCTTCACACCAGAGAGAAATGACGCAGTTATTCTTCGAATCATTTTTCTTAGGTATGGCAAACTTATCGGAGAACTCTTCTGAGTTCGTCCAAACCAGAGTTATCACAGAAAACTAACACGGAGGAAAACATTATGTTAAAAATGACTCTTAACAACTTGCAACTTTTCGCCCACAAAAAAGGTGGAGGTTCTACATCAAACGGACGCGATTCACAAGCGAAACGTCTTGGAGCTAAAGCAGCTGACGGACAAACTGTAACAGGTGGATCAATCCTTTACCGTCAACGTGGTACACACATCTATCCAGGTGTAAACGTTGGACGTGGTGGAGACGATACTTTGTTCGCTAAAGTTGAAGGCGTAGTACGCTTTGAACGTAAAGGTCGCGATAAAAAACAAGTTTCTGTTTACCCAATTGCGAAATAAAAAGGTCCAGTGAACCTTTTTATCCCGAGCCTTAAAGTGAAAAGGCGAGGAAGCTAGAAGTAGCATAAAATCAGGCTTTCCGAGTTTTCGGAGAGCCTATTTTTTGTTTTGATATCGATATTTAATTAATAGAGAGTAGTTAGCCTTGGGTTTGCGATGGACACTTTTTTCTTTTTTGGAAAAGTTCTAAAATATGGTATAATGAACAGATAGAGAAGTTGGGGGTAAAAGATGAACATTCAACAATTACGCTATGTTGTGGCCATTGCCAATAGTGGTACTTTCCGTGAAGCTGCTGAAAAGATGTATGTTAGTCAGCCGAGTCTGTCTATTTCTGTGCGCGATTTGGAAAAAGAGTTAGGCTTTAAAATTTTCCGTCGGACGAGTTCGGGAACATTTTTGACTCGTCGTGGAATGGAATTTTATGAAAAAGCACAGGAGTTGGTCAAAGGCTTTGATGTTTTTCAAAATCAGTATGCCAATCCTGAGGAAGAAAAGGATGAATTTTCCATTGCCAGTCAGCACTATGACTTCTTGCCACCAACCATTACGGCCTTTTCAGAACGCCATCCTGACTACAAGAACTTTCGTATTTTTGAGTCTACTACGGTTCAAATTTTAGACGAAGTGGCCCAAGGACATAGTGAGATTGGGATTATCTACCTCAACAATCAAAATAAAAAGGGCATCATGCAACGGGTTGAAAAACTTGGTTTAGAAGTTATTGAACTAATTCCTTTCCAGACTCACATTTATCTTCGTGAAGGACATCCTTTAGCACAGAAGGAGGAATTGGTCATGGAGGACCTAGCGGATCTGCCAACGGTTCGTTTTACTCAGGAAAAGGATGAGTATCTATACTATTCAGAGAACTTTGTCGACACCAGCGCGAGCTCCCAGATGTTCAATGTGACCGACCGTGCTACTTTGAATGGTATTTTGGAGCGGACGGATGCTTATGCGACTGGATCTGGATTTTTAGATAGTGACAGTGTTAATGGGATTACAGTCATTCGTCTCAAGGATAATCTAGATAACCGCATGGTCTATGTCAAACGGGAAGAAGTGGAGCTTAGCCAAGCTGGGACTCTTTTCGTTGAGGTTATGCAAGAATATTTTGATCAAAAGAGGAAATCATGAAAAAAAGAGGAATAGTAGCAGTCATTGTACTGCTTTTGATTGGGCTGGATCAGTGGGTTAAAGCCTATGTTGTCCAGCAGATTCCACTGGGTGAAGTGCGTTCGTGGATCCCCAATCTCGTTAGCTTGACCTATCTGCAAAATAGAGGAGCAGCCTTTTCGATGCTACAAGATCAGCAGTGGTTATTTGCTGTCATTACACTGGTCGTCATGGTAGGAGCCATTTGGTATCTACATAAACATATGGAGGATTCTCTCTGGTTGGTTTTTGGACTGACCCTGATAATAGCGGGAGGTCTGGGTAACTTTATCGACAGAATGAGTCAAGGTTTTGTGGTGGATATGTTTCACCTAGACTTTATCAACTTTGCGATTTTCAATGTTGCTGACAGCTATTTGACAGTTGGTGTGATTGTTTTATTGATTGCAATGCTTAAAGAGGAAGTAAATGGAAATAAAAATTGAAACTGGTGGGCAACGTCTAGACAAGGCTCTGTCAGATCTGACAGAATTGTCTCGCAGTCTCGCGAATGAACAAATCAAGGCTGGACAAGTCTTGGTGAATGGGCAAGTCAAGAAAGCCAAATACACTGTCCAAGAGGGGGATATCGTCACCTACCATGTGCCAGAACCAGAGGTTTTAGAGTATGTGGCTGAAGACCTTCCACTGGATATCATCTACCAAGATGAGGATGTAGCCGTCGTCAACAAACCTCAAGGGATGGTGGTTCATCCGAGCGCCGGTCATACTAGCGGAACCTTGGTCAATGCCCTCATGTACCATATCAAGGACTTGTCAGGTATCAATGGTGTTCTTCGCCCAGGCATTGTTCACCGTATTGATAAGGACACGTCGGGTCTCCTCATGATTGCTAAGAATGATGAGGCCCACTTAGCACTCGCGCAAGAACTCAAGGACAAGAAGTCTCTCCGTAAATACTGGGCGATTGTTCATGGCAATCTTCCCAATGATCGTGGTGTCATTGAAGCGCCGATTGGTCGTAGTGAAAAAGACCGTAAGAAACAGGCTGTGACTGCTAAAGGAAAGCCTGCAGTAACACGTTTTCACGTCTTGGAACGCTTTGGAGATTATAGCTTAGTGGAGTTGCAACTGGAAACAGGGCGTACCCACCAGATTCGTGTTCATATGGCTTATATTGGCCATCCGGTCGCTGGTGATGAAGTCTATGGTCCTCGAAAAACACTGAAAGGACATGGACAATTCCTCCATGCCAAGACTCTAGGTTTTACCCATCCGAGAACGGGTGAGACCTTGGAATTCACAGCAGATATTCCAGAGATTTTTAAAGAAACGCTGGAAGGATTGCGTAAAACTGAGAATAGATAAAAGAGTTGAGATGTCTTGTCTCAACCTTTTTTATTTCAAGTCTTTTCTATTTTAAAGTATTCATGTTATAATGGATAAATATGAAGAATCGGAGTGAGAATATGAAGTACAAACGAATCGTCTTTAAGGTGGGGACCTCCTCCTTGACAAATGAAGACGGGAGTTTATCAAGAAGTAAAGTAAAGGCAATTACCCAGCAATTGGCTATGCTGCATGAGGCTGGACATGAGTTGATTTTAGTGTCATCTGGGGCAGTTGCCGCTGGATTTGGAGCTTTGGGTTTTAAAAAACGTCCGACCAAGATTGCAGATAAACAAGCTTCGGCTGCAGTTGGTCAGGGACTTTTGTTGGAGGAATATACAACTAACCTCCTCATGCGCCAGATCGTTTCTGCGCAAATTTTGCTGACACAGGATGATTTTGTAGATAAACGTCGCTATAAGAACGCCCATCAGGCCTTGTCTGTATTGCTTCATCGTGGTGCAATTCCCATCATCAATGAAAATGACAGTGTCGTCATTGACGAACTCAAGGTGGGTGATAATGACACCCTGAGTGCTCAGGTAGCAGCTATGGTTCAAGCGGATCTTTTGGTTCTCTTGACTGATGTGGACGGTCTCTATACTGGCAATCCTAATTCGGATCCAACAGCCAAGCGCTTGGAGAGAATTGAGACCATCAATCATGAGATTATTGATATGGCTGGTGGAGCAGGTTCTTCAAATGGAACTGGGGGTATGCTGACAAAAATCAAGGCGGCTACGATTGCGACGGAGTCGGGTGTGCCAGTCTATATTTGCTCCTCCATGAAATCTGATGCCTTGATTGAGGCAGCTGAAGAAACTAGGGATGGTTCCTTCTTTGTTGCGCAAGAGAAGGGACTTCGTACCCAGAAACAATGGCTGGCCTTCTATGCTCAAAGTCAGGGAACGATTTGGGTAGATGGTGGAGCTGCAGAGGCACTTTCAAAAAACGGGAAAAGTCTCCTTTTGTCAGGCGTGGTAGAAGTGGAAGGAAGCTTCTCTTACCACGATATTGTCACAGTGGCTGATAAAGAAACGGGTCAATCTCTTGGAAAGGGACGTGTCCAATTTGGCGTCTCAGCCCTAGAAGATATGCTCCGTTCTCAAAAAGCTAAGGGAGTCTTGATTCACCGTGATGACTGGATTTCCATCACTCCTGAAATCCAGCTGCTCTTTACAGAATTTTAGAGGTGAACGATGGTAAGTACACAAGAACAATTTGAACAGGTACAGGCTGTTAAGAAATCAATCAATACTGCCAGCGAAGCAGTGAAAAACCAAGCCTTGCTAGCTATGGCTGATCAGTTATTGGCAGCTACTGAGGAGATTTTAGCGGCCAATGCCCTCGATATGGCATCGGCCAAGGGGAAAATCTCAGATGTTATGCTAGACCGTCTTTATTTGGATGCGGGACGTATAGAAGCGATGGTAACTGGGATTCGTGAAGTGGTTGCTTTACCAGATCCTATTGGCGAAGTCCTAGAGACAAGTCAGCTTGAAAATGGTTTGCTTATTACCAAGAAACGGGTGGCTATGGGGGTTATTGGTATTATCTACGAAAGCCGTCCAAATGTGACGTCGGATGCGGCTGCTTTGGCTCTCAAGAGTGGGAATGCTGTCGTTCTTCGTAGTGGTAAGGACGCCTACCAAACTGCTCATGCTATTGTCACAGCTCTGAAGAAGGGTTTGGAGACGACTACCATACATCCAGAGGTGATTCAACTAGTGGAAGATACCAGTCGTGAAAGTAGCTATGCCATGATGAAGGCCAAGGGCTATCTAGATCTTCTCATTCCTCGTGGAGGTGCTGGCTTGATCAATGCCGTGGTTGAAAATGCTATTGTACCCGTTATCGAGACAGGAACTGGGATTGTCCATGTCTATGTAGATAAGGATGCTGATAAAGACAAGGCTCTGTCTATCATCAACAATGCTAAAACCAGCCGTCCTTCTGTCTGCAATGCCATGGAGGTCTTGCTGGTTCATGAAGGCAAGGCAGCAAGCTTCCTTCCTCGCTTGGAGCAAGTGCTGGTTGCAGAGCGTAAGGAAGCTGGACTGGAACCAATTCAATTCCGCTTGGATGAGAAAGCAAGTCAGTTTGTTTCAGGTCGAGCAGCTGAGGTCCAGGACTTTGACACCGAGTTTTTAGATTATATCCTAGCAGTTAAGGTTGTGAGCAGTTTAGAAGAAGCAGTTGCCCATATTGAAGCCCACAGTACCCATCATTCGGATGCCATTGTGACGGAAAATGCTGAAGCTGCAACTTACTTTACAGATCAAGTGGACTCAGCAGCGGTTTATGTCAATGCCTCAACTCGTTTCACTGACGGGGGGCAATTTGGTCTTGGATGTGAGATGGGGATTTCTACTCAGAAACTGCATGCGCGTGGTCCAATGGGCTTGAAAGAGTTGACTAGCTACAAGTATGTGGTTACTGGTGACGGACAGATAAGGGAGTAAGAGATGAAGATTGGATTTATCGGTTTGGGGAATATGGGTTCTAGCTTGGCCAAGGCTGTCTTGCAGGCCAAGACGGGTGCTCAGATTCTTCTTGCCAATCGTAGTCAAGCGAAAGTAGATGCTTTCATTGCCAACTTTGAAGGTCAGGCTTCCAGCAATGACGAAATCTTCGCAGAAGCAGATGTGATTTTTCTAGGTGTTAAGCCTGCTCAGTTCTCAGACTTGCTTTCTCAATACCAGATCATCCTTGAAAAGAGAGAAAGTCTTCTTTTGATTTCCATGGCGGCTGGATTGACCTTGGAAAAACTGGCTAGACTACTTCCAAGTCACCACCGAATTATTCGCATCATGCCCAATACTCCAGTGGCTATCGGCCAAGGAGTGATTAGTTATGCCATGTCAGCAAACTGTCGTGCTGAGGACAGGGAACTCTTTTGTCAGCTTCTAGCCAAGGCTGGTCTCTTGGTTGAACTTGGGGATGGCTTAATTGATGCTGCGACAGGTCTTGCAGGTTGTGGACCAGCTTTTGTCTATCTCTTTATCGAGGCCTTGGCAGATGCGGGTGTACAGACAGGATTGTCAAGAGAAACGGCTTTGAAAATGGCAGCCCAAACAGTAGTCGGCGCTGGACAAATGGTTCTCGAAAGCCAGCAACATCCTGGAGTTTTGAAAGACCAAGTTTGCAGCCCAGGTGGTTCGACTATCGCTGGTGTAGCAAGTCTGGAAGAACATGCCTTTAGAGGCACAGTCATGGACGCAGTTCATCAAGCCTACAAACAAACACAAGAATTAGGTAAATAAGAGGTTGGATGACTCCCAGCCTCTTTTATGGTCGATTGAATGGAGAAGACACAAAAAGATTGTCACAAAAACCTATTTTTTTGATAGAATAGAAGGTAGAAAAAAAGAAATGAGTTAGACATGTCAAAAGGATTTTTAGTCTCTCTTGAGGGACCAGAGGGAGCAGGAAAGACCAGTGTTTTAGAAGCTCTGATCCCAATTTTAGAGGAAAAAGGAATAGAGGTGCTGACGACCCGTGAGCCAGGCGGAGTCTTGATTGGGGAGAAAATTCGTCAAGTGATTTTGGATCCAAGTCATACTCAGATGGATCCTAAAACGGAACTCCTTCTCTATATTGCCAGTCGTAGACAGCACTTGGTGGAAAAAGTTCTTCCAGCTCTTGGAGATGGTAAGTTGGTCATTATGGACCGCTTCATCGATAGTTCTGTTGCTTATCAGGGATTTGGCCGTGGCTTGGATATTGATGCCATTGATTGGCTCAATCACTTTGCGACAGATGGCCTTAAACCCGATTTGACCCTCTATTTTGACATCGAGGTCGAAGAAGGGCTGGCTCGCATTGCTGCCAATAGTGATCGCGAGGTCAATCGTTTGGACTTGGAAGGCTTGGACTTGCACAAGAAAGTCCGTCAAGGCTACCTTTCTCTTCTGGACAAAGAAGGAAATCGCATTGTCAAGATTGATGCAAGTCTTCCTTTGGAGCAAGTTGTGGAAACGACCAAGGCTATCTTATTTGACAGAATGGGCTTGGATAAATGAAACAAGAACAACTAAAAGCTTGGCAGCCAGACCAGTTTGACCGCTTTGTCCGCATCTTAGAACAAGATCAGCTCAATCATGCCTATCTCTTTTCAGGTTTCTTTGGAAGCTTGGAAATGGCGCAGTTTTTGGCTAAGAGCCTCTTTTGTACGGATAAGGTAGGCGTTTTGCCGTGTGAGAAATGCCGAAATTGCAAGCTGATTGAACAGGGAGAATTTCCCGATGTTACTTTAATCAAGCCGGTCAATCAGGTCATCAAGACAGAACGGATTCGAGAATTGGTGGGTCAGTTTTCTCAAGCAGGGATTGAAAGTCAACAACAGGTCTTTATTATCGAGGAAGCTGAGAAAATGCATCCCAACGCAGCCAATTCTCTGCTCAAGGTCATCGAAGAACCCCAGAGTGAAGTTTACATTTTCTTCTTAACTAGTGATGAGGAAAAAGTCTTGCCGACAATCCGTAGTCGGACCCAGATTTTCCATTTTAAAAAGCAAGAAGAGAAGCTCATTCATCAATTAGAACAAGCTGGTCTAGTCAAGAAAAAAGCGACTCTTTTGGCCCAGTTTTGTCAGTCACGAGCTGAAGCAGAAAAGTTGGCAAATCAGGCAAATTTTTGGACCTTGGTGGATGAAAGTGAACGCTTGCTGACTTGGTTATTAGCTAAGAAAAAAGAAAGTTATCTCCAAGTTGCTAAATTAGCCAACTTGGCAGATGACAAGGAAAAACAGGATCAGGTCTTGCGAATCCTCGAAGTTCTCTGTGGGCAGGATCTCTTGCAAGCAAGGATTCGACAGATTTTACAAGATTTGCTAGAAGCTAGAAAAATGTGGCAAGCTAATGTCAGCTTTCAAAATGCCATGGAATATCTGGTCTTGAAAGAAATATAAACTCAATGAAGAATAAAGAAAGGAAAGGGCTGGTTTATGGACAAAAAAGAATTATTTGATGCACTAGACGATTTTTCCCAACAGCTACTAGTGACCTTGGCCGATGTAGAAGCCATTAAGAAAAATCTCAAGAGCCTGGTAGAGGAAAATACAGCTCTTCGTTTGGAAAATAGTAAGTTGCGCGAACGCTTGGGCGAGGTGGAAGCAGATACCCCCGTTAAGGCCAAGCACGTTCGTGAAAGCGTCCGCCGAATCTATAAAGACGGTTTTCACGTATGTAATGATTTTTATGGACAACGTCGCGAGCAGGACGAGGAATGTATGTTCTGTGATGAGTTGTTATATAGGGAGTAAGCATGCAGATTCAAAAAAGTTTTAAGGGACAATCTCCCTATGGCAAACTTTACCTAGTAGCAACACCGATTGGCAATCTAGATGATATGACTTTTCGTGCCATCCAGACCTTGAAAGAGGTGGATTGGATTGCTGCTGAGGACACGCGCAATACGGGGCTTTTACTCAAGCATTTTGATATTTCCACCAAGCAGATCAGTTTTCACGAGCACAATGCCAAGGAAAAAATTCCTGATTTGATTGGTTTCTTGAAAGCAGGACAAAGTATTGCTCAGGTTTCTGACGCGGGTCTGCCTAGTATCTCGGACCCTGGTCATGATTTGGTCAAGGCAGCTATTGAGGAAGAAATCGCAGTTGTTACCGTTCCAGGTGCTTCTGCAGGGATTTCTGCCTTGATTGCCAGCGGTTTAGCACCACAGCCACATATCTTTTACGGTTTCTTACCTAGAAAATCAGGCCAGCAAAAGCAATTTTTCGACTCGAAAAAAGACTATCCAGAAACTCAAATTTTCTATGAATCGCCCCATCGTGTAGCGGATACGCTAGAAAATATGCTAGCAGTATACGGCGATCGATCGGTGGTCTTGGTCAGAGAATTGACCAAAATCTATGAAGAATACCAACGAGGTACCATTTCTGAGTTATTAGAAAACATAGCTGAAACGCCACTCAAGGGCGAATGCCTTCTCATCGTTGAAGGCGCTAGTCAGGATGTGGAGGAAAAGGGCGAGGAGGACTTATTTTCAGAAATCCAATCTCGTATCCAGCAAGGCATGAAGAAAAATCAAGCCATTAAGGAAGTTGCGAAACTCTACCAGTGGAATAAAAGTCAGCTCTACGCTGCCTACCACGACTGGGAAGAAAATTAAGAAAATGACTAAACAGGGAAGTTTGCCTTCTTCCCTTTTTTTGTTATACTAGTAAAAGAAAAATTAGAAAGATTTGTGGGTGTCAAACAGTCTAGTAGCTTGTTTTGATATGAACTTAGGTTCCACCCAACGAGGTATTAGTGTCGTGTCTCAATCTTATATCAATGTTATCGGTGCTGGCTTGGCAGGGTCTGAAGCAGCTTACCAAATCGCAGAACGTGGTATTCCAGTTAAACTCTATGAAATGCGTGGTGTCAAGTCAACACCCCAACACAAAACAGACAATTTTGCTGAATTGGTTTGTTCCAATTCCTTACGTGGGGATGCTTTGACCAATGCAGTTGGGCTTCTCAAGGAAGAAATGCGTCGCTTGGGTTCTGTTATCTTGGAATCTGCTGAAGCTACACGTGTTCCTGCAGGCGGTGCGCTTGCGGTGGACCGCGATGGTTTCTCCCAAATGGTGACTGAGAAAGTGGCCAACCACCCCTTGATTGAGGTGGTTCGTGATGAAATTACAGAATTGCCGACGGATGTTATTACGGTTGTAGCAACTGGTCCTTTGACCAGCGATGCCCTGGCTGAGAAGATTCATGCCCTTAATGATGGGGATGGATTCTATTTCTATGACGCGGCGGCGCCGATTATCGACGTTAACACCATCGATATGAGCAAGGTCTATCTCAAGTCTCGTTATGACAAGGGAGAGGCGGCCTACCTCAATGCTCCAATGACCAAGCAAGAGTTTATGGATTTCCATGAAGCCTTGGTCAATGCGGAAGAAGCACCGCTCAATTCCTTTGAAAAAGAAAAGTACTTTGAAGGTTGTATGCCTATCGAAGTCATGGCTAAGCGTGGCATTAAAACCATGCTTTATGGTCCGATGAAGCCAGTCGGTTTGGAGTATCCAGACGACTACACAGGACCTCGTGATGGCGAATTTAAAACCCCTTATGCAGTTGTTCAACTTCGTCAGGACAATGCGGCTGGTAGCCTCTACAATATCGTTGGTTTCCAAACCCACCTCAAATGGGGAGAACAAAAGCGTGTCTTCCAAATGATTCCAGGTCTTGAAAATGCTGAGTTTGTCCGTTATGGGGTCATGCACCGCAATTCTTACATGGATTCACCAAATCTTCTTGAACAGACTTACCGTTCTAAGAAACAACCCAACCTCTTCTTTGCTGGTCAAATGACGGGTGTAGAAGGCTATGTTGAGTCAGCAGCCTCAGGCTTGGTTGCAGGTATTAACGCGGCTCGACTCTTCAAGGGTGAAAGTGAAGCTATCTTCCCAGAGACCACAGCGATTGGAAGTCTAGCTCATTACATCACTCACGCTGATAGCAAACATTTCCAACCGATGAATGTCAATTTTGGGATTATCAAGGAATTGGAAGGAGAGCGTATCCGTGATAAAAAAGCTCGTTATGAAAAAATTGCAGAGCGTGCTCTTGCTGACTTAGAGGAATTTTTAACGGTTTAATTTTTTTCAAAGAATTGCTCATGGCACTATAAAAATCTTAGAAATTGTGATAAAATAGGTAGGATAAAAAAAGGAGAGTAAAAATGGCGAACCCCAAGTATAAACGTATTTTAATCAAGTTATCAGGTGAAGCCCTTGCCGGTGAACGTGGCGTAGGGATTGATATCCAAACAGTTCAAACAATCGCAAAAGAGATTCAAGAAGTTCATAGCTTAGGTATCGAAATTGCCCTTGTTATTGGTGGAGGAAATCTCTGGCGTGGTGAACCTGCTGCAGAAGCAGGAATGGACCGTGTTCAGGCAGATTACACTGGAATGCTTGGGACCGTGATGAATGCTCTTGTGATGGCAGATTCATTGCAGCAAGTTGGCGTCGATACGCGTGTGCAAACTGCCATTGCTATGCAACAAGTGGCAGAACCTTACGTACGTGGACGTGCCCTTCGCCACCTTGAAAAAGGTCGTATCGTTATCTTTGGTGCTGGAATTGGTTCACCTTACTTCTCAACAGATACAACAGCGGCTCTTCGTGCAGCTGAAATCGAAGCGGATGCCATTCTTATGGCTAAAAATGGCGTAGACGGTGTTTACAATGCCGATCCTAAGAAAGACAAGACAGCTGTTAAGTTTGAAGAATTGACCCACCGTGATGTTATCAATAAAGGTCTTCGTATCATGGACTCAACTGCTTCAACCCTCTCTATGGACAACGACATTGACTTGGTTGTCTTTAACATGAACCAACCAGGCAACATCAAACGTGTCGTATTTGGTGAAAATATCGGAACAACAGTTTCAAACAATATCGAAGAAAAGGAATAAGAAAATTATGGCTAATGCAATTGTAGAAAAAGCTAAAGAGAGAATGACCCAGTCTCACCAATCACTTGCACGTGAATTTGGTGGTATCCGTGCAGGACGTGCCAATGCAAGCTTGCTGGACCGTATCCACGTAGAATACTATGGAGTCGAAACTCCTCTTAACCAAATCGCTTCAATTACTATTCCAGAAGCGCGTGTTTTGTTGGTGACACCATTTGACAAGTCTTCATTGAAAGACATCGAACGTGCCTTGAACGCTTCTGATCTTGGTATTACACCAGCTAATGACGGCTCCGTAATCCGCTTGGTTATCCCAGCTCTTACAGAAGAAACTCGTCGTGACCTTGCTAAAGAAGTGAAGAAGGTCGGTGAAAATGCTAAAGTGGCTATTCGTAACATCCGTCGTGATGCTATGGACGAAGCTAAGAAACAAGAAAAAGCAAAAGAAATCACTGAAGACGAATTGAAAACTCTTGAAAAAGATATTCAAAAAGTAACAGACGATGCTGTTAAACACATCGACGACATGACTGCCAATAAAGAAAAAGAACTTTTGGAAGTCTAAAAATAAACAGAAAAACTCAGTTGGCATCGCTGGCTGAGTTTTATTCGAAAGAAGGAACTATGAATACAAATCTTGCAAGTTTTATCGTTGGACTTATCATCGATGAAAATGACCGTTTTTACTTTGTGCAAAAGGATGGTCAGACCTATGCTCTTGCTAAGGAAGAAGGTCAACATATAGTAGGGGATACGGTCAAAGGTTTTGCCTACACGGATATGAAGCAAAAACTCCGCTTGACCACTCAAGAAGTTACTGCGACTCAGGACCAATTTGGTTGGGGAACCGTAACAGAAGTTCGAAAGGACTTGGGTGTCTTTGTCGATACTGGTCTACCTGATAAGGAAATCGTTGTGTCACTCGATATCCTCCCTGAGCTCAAGGAACTATGGCCTAAGAAGGGTGATAAACTTTACATCCGTCTTGAAGTGGACAAGAAAGACCGAATCTGGGGACTCTTGGCGTATCAGGAAGACTTCCAACGTCTGGCTCGTCCTGCCTACAACAACATGCAGAACCAAAACTGGCCAGCCATTGTTTACCGTCTCAAGCTGTCAGGGACCTTTGTCTATCTGCCAGAGAATAACATGCTTGGTTTCATTCACCCAAGTGAGCGCTACTCAGAGCCACGTTTGGGGCAAGTGTTAGATGCGCGTGTCATCGGTTTCCGTGAAGTGGACCGTACCTTGAACCTATCCCTCAAACCACGTTCTTTTGAGATGTTGGAAAATGATGCTCAGATGATTTTGACCTACTTGGAAAGCAATGGCGGTTTCATGACCTTGAATGATAAGTCGTCTCATGAGGATATCAAGGCAACCTTTGGTATCTCTAAAGGTCAGTTCAAGAAAGCACTCGGTGGCTTGATGAAGGCTGGCAAAATCAAGCAAGACCAGTTTGGTACAGAGTTGATTTAGGGAGGCTTATGAGAAAATCATTTTATACATGGCTTATGACTGAACGCAATCCTAAAAGTAATAGTCCCAAAGCCATTTTAGCAGACTTGGCCTTTCAGGAGTCAACCTTCCCAAAACACACGGATGATTTTGATGAGGTGAGTCGCTTTTTGGAGGAGCATGCCAGCTTCTCTTTTAACCTAGGAGACTTTGACGCCATCTGGCAAGAATACTTAGAACACTAGAGACAATGAGATGAGGCTAGTATTTTATTGTTCTCTTTGCTATAATAAAAAGAAATAAACGGATTAGAGAGGTTCTTTATTTGAAGGAACATTCAATAGACATTCAACTAAGTCACCCAGATGACCTGTTTCATCTTTTTGGTTCCAATGAGCGCCATCTTCGTTTGATGGAAGAAGAGCTCGATGTTGTGATTCATGCCCGTACGGAAATTGTCCAGGTTATTGGAGAAGAGTCTGCCTGTGAGGAAGCCCGTCAGGTTATCCAGGCTTTGATGGTTTTGGTGAATCGAGGGATGACGGTTGGCACGCCAGATGTGGTGACTGCGATTAGCATGGTCAAAAACGATGAAATCGACAAGTTTGTCGCCCTTTACGAAGAAGAAATTATCAAGGACAATACTGGGAAACCGATTCGTGTCAAAACCTTAGGTCAAAAACTTTATGTGGACAGTGTCAAACAGCATGATGTGACCTTTGGAATCGGACCAGCAGGGACAGGGAAGACCTTTCTTGCAGTGACCTTGGCAGTGACTGCCCTTAAACGTGGGCAAGTCAAGCGGATTATCCTCACTCGACCAGCAGTCGAAGCAGGTGAGAGTCTAGGATTTCTTCCGGGTGATCTTAAGGAGAAGGTTGATCCCTATCTTCGACCAGTTTATGATGCTTTGTACCAGATTCTCGGCAAAGACCAAACGACTCGTCTCATGGAGCGTGAAATCATTGAAATTGCGCCCCTTGCCTATATGCGTGGTCGGACCTTGGATGATGCCTTTGTCATTCTCGATGAGGCACAGAATACGACCATCATGCAGATGAAGATGTTCCTGACTCGTTTAGGCTTTAATTCGAAGATGATTGTCAATGGAGATATCAGCCAGATTGACCTGCCACGTAATGTTAAGTCCGGTTTGATTGATGCTCAAGAAAAGCTCAAGAACATTCACCAAATCGACTTTGTTCATTTTTCAGCCAAGGATGTGGTTCGCCATCCAGTTGTCGCTCAGATTATCCGAGCTTATGAACCGGCACCAGTTAAAAATGAAGAAAAGAAGGAAGAGACAGAGTAGCAGAAAAAGAGCAGTTCCATTTGAACTGCTCTTTTTTAATGAGTGTATAGCTTTAAACAAGTTCGTCGATTGACGTGTGATCTTTATCGAGACCTTGAGCAACTGGGAGGCTGGTCAAGTAACCTTGATAAGTGGTCACACCTTGACGCAAGCCCTCATCTTCAGCAATTGCTTGTGCGAATCCTTTGCCAGCAAGAGCCTCGATATAAGGAAGAGTGACATTGGTTAGGGCGATAGTAGAAGTACGGGCGACCGCACCAGGGATATTGGCAACGGCATAGTGGAGAACACCGTATTTTTCATAGACAGGTTCATCGTGCGTTGTCACACGGTCAGCCGTCTCGATGACGCCACCTTGGTCAACGGCAACGTCAACGATGACAGAGCCTGAACGCATTTGTTTGACCATCTCATCTGTCACCAATTTTGGTGCTTTGGCACCAGGGATGAGAACCGCACCAATCACTACATCAGCATCTCTCACACTTGCTTCGATGTTGAATGAATTAGACATAAGAGTTTGAATTTGGTTTCCAAAGACTTCTTCTAGAACCGAGAGACGCTTAGCGCTGATATCTAAAATAGTCACTTGAGCACCAAGACCAAGGGCAATGCGGGCAGCATGTGTACCGACGACACCACCACCGATGATGGTTACTTTTCCTTTTGGAACACCTGGTACACCACCTAGTAGGACACCAGCACCACCAGCTTGCTTAGTAAGAAAGTGAGCTCCGATTTGAACAGCCATACGACCTGCAACCTCACTCATAGGAACGAGGAGCGGTAGTTGTCTTTGATTGTCACGAACAGTTTCATAGGCAATTCCTGTTGTTTTGGCTGCTAACATAGCTTCTGCTAATTCTGGAGCAGCGGCCATGTGCAAGTAGGTGAAGAGGAGAAGGTCGTCGCGCAAGTAAGCATATTCAGAAGCTAATGGCTCTTTTACTTTCACGACTAACTCTGCTGCCCAGGCTTCGCCAGCAGTAGCGACAATCTCCGCCCCTTGCTTTTGATAGTCTGCATCAGTAAAGCCTGAACCGAGACCAGCATTTGTTTCGATGAGGACACGATGTCCACGACTGACTAAACTGTGGACGCCAGCAGGAGTGAGGGCAACACGGTTCTCATTATTTTTAATTTCTTTTGGAATTCCGATTAACATAGAGATAACCTACCTTTCAATTGACGGTCTTGTTTTGGTTGTCACATTCCAGTTCATAAATCAAAAATGTGATGGTTTTATTGTATATGAAACCGCTTCAAAAATCAAGAAAAACTTGTCATCCAAATTTATTTATGCTAGACTAGTGAGAATCAAGCTCTAATGGAGGAAAAAGCATGGAATCAATATTTGTGAAATTTGCCCAGTATCCATCAATAGAAACGGAGCGTTTATTGCTCCGACCTGTAACCTTGGACGATGCAGAAGCCATGTTTGAGTATGCTTCAGACAGAGAAAATACACGCTACACTTTTCCAACAAATCAAAGCTTAGAAGAAACCAAGAACAACATCGCTCAGTTTTACTTGGCTAATCCCTTGGGCCGCTGGGGGATCGAGCTAAAAAGCAATGGTCAGTTTATCGGTACCATTGATTTGCAAAAGATTGATACTGTTCTTAAGAAGGCAGCTATTGGTTATATTATCAATCAAAAGTATTGGAATCAAGGATTGACGACAGAAGCCAATCGCGCCGTGATTGAGCTGGCTTTTGAGAAGGTTGGAATGAACAAGTTGATCGCTCTTCACGATAAGGATAATCCCGCATCAGGAAAGGTCATGGAGAAATCAGGTATGCGCTTTTCCCACGAAGAACCCTATGCCAGAATGGATAACAAAGAACCAGGACGAATCGTCACAAGAGTTCATTATGTCTTGACTAAGGAAGATTATTTTGCAAATAAATAAGCAGTTGAAAAGAAATTTTCGACTGTTTTTTCTTTCTCTTGCGAATAACTTAAGAGAGGAGAAAATATGGAAGCAATTATCGAGAAAATCAAAGAGTATAAAATCATTGTCATCTGTGCTGGTTTGGGCTTGGCCTTGGGCGGATTTTTCCTACTAAAGCCAACTTCACAAACACCTGTGAAAGAAACAAACTTGCAAGCTGAAGTCCCGGCCGTTTCAAAGGATTCATCGTCTGAAAAAGAAGTGAAAAAGGAAGAAAAGGAAGAGTCTCCTGAACAAGATCTAATCACAGTAGATGTCAAAGGTGCTGTTAAATCGCCAGGGATTTATGATTTGCCAGTAGGAAGTCGAGTTCATGATGCCGTTCAGAAAGCTGGTGGATTGACAGAGAAAGCAGATAGTAAATCGCTCAATCTCGCTCAGAAAGTCAGTGACGAGGCTCTTGTCTATGTTCCAACTAAGGGAGAAGAAGTGGCTAGTCAGCAGGCTGCCTCTGGAACGACTGCTTCGACAAGTAAAGATAAAAAGGTCAACCTCAATAAAGCTAGTCTGGAAGAACTCAAGCAGGTCAAAGGCTTGGGAGGAAAACGAGCCCAGGATATTATCGACCATCGTGAGGCAAATGGCAAATTCAAGTCGGTAGATGAATTAAAGAAGGTCTCTGGTATTGGCGCTAAGACCATAGAAAAGCTAAAAGATTATGTCACAGTCGATTAAGAATTTCCCTTTCCCCCTAATCTATCTGAGTTTTCTGTTACTCTGGCTTTACTATGCCATTTTTGGAGTGTCCTATCTCGCACTGCTAGGTTTTGTTTTTTTGCTTGTCTGTCTCTTTTTCCAATTTCCTTGGAAATCGGCTGGTAAAGTTCTAGCGATTTGTGGAGTTTTTGGATTTTGTTTTTTGTTTCAAAACTGGCAACAGACACAAGCTAGTCAGAACCTAGTGGATTCTGTTGAAAGGGTACGAATTTTACCAGATACCATCAAAGTCAATGGAGACAGTCTGTCCTTTCGGGGCAAGGCTGACGGCCGCACCTTCCAAGTTTATTATAAACTCCAGTCCGAGGAAGAGAAAGAGCTCTTTCAGGCCTTAACAGACCTTCACGAGATAGAGCTAGAAGGAAAACTTTCTGAGCCTGAAGGGCAGAGAAATTTTGGTGGATTTGACTACCAAGCCTATCTGAAGACTCAAGGAATTTACCAAACTTTGACTATCAAGAGTATCCAGTCAATGAAACAGGTTAGCAGTTGGGATATAGGAGAAAATCTGTCTAGTTTACGTCGAAAGGCTATTGTTTGGATCAAGACGCACTTTCCAGATCCTATGCGCAATTATATGACAGGTCTTCTTTTAGGACATTTGGACACAGACTTTGAGGAGATGAATGAGCTCTATTCCAGTCTTGGAATTATCCATCTCTTTGCCTTGTCGGGTATGCAGGTGGGCTTCTTTATGGATGCCTTTAAGAAACTCCTCTTACGATTGGGCTTGACCCAAGAAAAGTTGAAGTGGCTAACTTATCCCTTTTCTCTTATCTATGCAGGTCTGACAGGATTTTCAGCTTCGGTCATTCGCAGTCTCTTGCAAAAGTTACTAGCACAACATGGTATTAAGGGCTTGGATAATTTTGCCTTGACGATCCTTGTCCTCTTTATCATCATGCCCAACTTTTTCTTGACAGCAGGAGGAGTCTTGTCCTGCGCATACGCTTTTATCTTGACTATGACAAGCAAAGAAGGGGAGGGACTCAAGGCTGTTGCTAGAGAAAGTCTGGTCATTTCCTTGGGAATATTGCCCGTTTTATCCTTTTATTTTGCAGAATTTCAGCCTTGGTCTATTCTTTTGACCTTTGTATTTTCCTTTCTGTTTGACTTGGTATTCTTGCCTCTTTTGTCCATCTTATTCATTCTGTCTTTTATTTACCCAGTCACTCAGTTTAACTTTGTCTTTGAGTGGTTGGAGAACCTCATTCGCTTGGTATCGCAGCTGGCAAACAGGCCTCTGGTCTTTGGTCAACCCAATGCAGGGCTGTTGATTCTACTGTTGATTTCCTTGGCAATACTGTATGATTTTAGGGAAAACATCAAAAGAGTAGCAGGATTTAGTCTTTTTATTGTGGGGCTCTTTTTTCTGATCAAGCATCCACTTGAAAATGAGATCACCATGCTGGATGTGGGGCAAGGAGAAAGTATTTTCCTACGGGATGTAGCTGGGAAAACTATTCTCATAGATGTGGGAGGAAAGGCAGAGACTGATAAGAAAATTGAAAAATGGCAAGAAAAGGCGACGACCAGCAATGCCCAGCGAACCTTGATTCCCTATCTGAAAAGTCGAGGAGTAGATAAGATTGATCAGCTGATTTTGACCAATACAGACAAGGAGCATGTTGGAGATTTGCTGGAGGTGATCAAGGCTTTCCATGTCGGAGAGATTTTAGTATCAAAAGGAAGTCTGGCACAGAAGGAATTTGTGGCAGAATTAGAAGTAAGCCAAACTAAGGTGCGCAGTGTGACAGAGGGGGATAATTTTTCTATTTTTGGCAGTTACTTAGAAGTCCTATCTCCAAGGAAGATTGGAGATGGAAGTCATGATGATTCTCTCCTTCTTTATGGGAAACTCTTGGATAAGCACTTTCTCTTTACTGGAAACTTGAAGGAGAAGGGAGAAAAGGATCTTCTAAAGCAATTTCCTACCTTAGAGGTGGATGTCTTGAAAGCAAGCCAACATGGTGCTAAAACCTCATCAAATCCAACTTTCCTAGAAAAAATCAAACCAGAAATTACTCTCATCTCAGTTGGAAAAAATAATCGTGTGAAACTCCCCCATCAGGAAACCTTGACACGAATGGAAAGTATCAAGAGTAAGATTTACAGAACTGACCAGCAAGGGGCTATCCGCTTTAAAGGATGGAATAGTTGGCGAATTGAAACGGTGCGATAAAATAGACAAAGTTTTTTGAAAAAATGATTTTTTATCTTGACAAGGGATAGAAAACTTGGTATCATATAAAAGTTGAGAAAAGCAGAAGTGAGAGCTTCTCGCCTTGTGACATCAAGTTGCCTGGCCCTACGGATGAAAAGTTTCTAAGAAACGCTATCATAACGTGCGGGCTTGTATTATTACGAGTCCGCTATTGTTTTTCTCTAATAATAAAAAAGAGGTGAAAACCATAGCAAAGCAAGACTTATTCATCAATGATGAAATTCGTGTACGTGAAGTTCGCTTGATCGGTCTTGAGGGAGAACAGCTAGGCATCAAGCCACTCAGCGAAGCGCAAGCATTGGCTGATAGTGCAAATGTTGACTTAGTATTGATTCAACCCCAAGCAAAACCACCTGTTGCTAAAATTATGGACTACGGTAAGTTCAAATTTGAGTATCAGAAAAAGCAAAAAGAACAACGTAAAAAACAAAGTGTTGTTACTGTGAAAGAAGTTCGTCTGAGTCCAACTATTGACAAGGGTGACTTTGACACAAAACTTCGCAATGCACGCAAGTTCCTTGAAAAAGGAAATAAAGTTAAGGTATCTATTCGCTTTAAGGGTCGTATGATTACCCATAAAGAGATTGGTGCAAAAGTTTTAGCTGAGTTTGCTGAAGCAACACAAGATATTGCGATCATCGAACAACGAGCTAAGATGGATGGACGCCAAATGTTCATGCAGTTGGCGCCAGCAACTGACAAAAAATAATTGTCAGAAAGTTAAATAAAGGAGAAAAAATCATGCCAAAACAAAAAACACACCGCGCATCAGCTAAACGTTTCAAACGTACAGGTTCTGGTGGACTTAAACGTTTCCGTGCTTACACTTCTCACCGTTTCCACGGAAAAACTAAGAAACAACGTCGTCATCTTCGTAAAGCATCTATGGTGCATTCAGGAGATTTCAAACGTATCAAAGCAATGCTTACTCGCTTGAAATAATAGCCTAACAGTAAGTAAACAATTCTAGGAAATATTTGGAGGAAATAAAACATGGCACGTGTTAAAGGTGGCGTTGTATCACGCAAACGTCGTAAACGTATTCTTAAATTAGCAAAAGGTTACTATGGAGCTAAACACATCTTGTTCCGTACTGCAAAAGAACAAGTAATGAACTCTTACTACTATGCATACCGTGACCGTCGTCAGAAAAAACGTGACTTCCGTAAATTGTGGATCACTCGTATCAATGCGGCAGCTCGTTTGAACGGACTTTCATACTCACAATTGATGCATGGTTTGAAATTGGCTGAGATCGAAGTTAACCGTAAAATGCTTGCTGACTTGGCTGTTAACGATGCAGCAGCTTTCACAGCTCTTGCAGATGCAGCTAAAGCAAAACTTGGTAAATAATAATTGATAAGACTGGAACAGGATTGTCCCAGTCTTTTTAAAAATAAAGGAGAACATATGGCTTCAAAAATGTTACACACTTGCTTGCGAGTAGAAAACCTTGAAAAATCAATTGCATTTTATCAAGATGCTTTTGGTTTTAAAGAATTGCGTCGCAGAGATTTTCCAGATCATGCTTTCACCATTGTCTATCTAGGACTTGAGGGGGATGACTATGAGTTGGAGTTGACCTATAACTACGATCACGGTCCTTACGTGGTGGGAGATGGCTTTGCCCATATCGCTCTCAGCACACCTGACCTTGAGGCCCTACATCAAGAACATAGTGCTAAAGGCTATGAAGTTACAGAGCCTAATGGACTTCCAGGAACTGCACCAAACTATTACTTTATCAAGGATCCTGATGGCTACAAGGTCGAAGTCATTCGTGAAAAATAATCCCATGAAGTCAAGTAGAATGTTCGTTTTCTACTTGACTTTTTTTCTTTGAAAGAGTATACTAATAAAAATTTAACCTTTAAGGGGAGTCCAGAGAGACTCACAAGGTGTCAGATAAAAGGGATAGTGGGCTCTCTGTGGAGACTTTTTAAGTGTGCGCATGAGTTCTAGCCTAACCTAACTGAGGCCTTGCATTAGCAAGGTCTTTTCTTTATCTGGTCCCCTTAAAATTTAAGGAGGAAGAATCATGAATCCCACATGTAAGAAGCGCTTGGGTGCCATTCGTTTGGAAACCATGAAGGTGGTTGCTCAGGGGGAAATCGCACCAGCAATCTTTGAATTAGTCCTAGAAGGGGAGATGGTTGAAGCCATGCGAGCTGGCCAATTTCTTCATCTGCGTGTGCCTGATGACGCCCATCTCTTGCGCCGCCCTATTTCAATTTCGTCTATTGACAAAGCAAACAAGCAGTGTCACCTTATTTATCGGATTGAGGGGGCTGGGACAGCTATTTTTTCAACATTAGGTCAGGGAGATACTCTTGATGTGATGGGGCCTCAGGGAAATGGGTTTGACTTGTCTGATTTAGACAATCAGAGCCAAGTTCTCCTCGTTGGTGGGGGGATTGGTGTTCCACCCTTGCTTGAGGTGGCCAAGGAATTGCATGCGCGTGGGGTGACAGTAGTGACAGTCCTCGGTTTTGCGACTAAGGATGCTGTTATTCTCGAAACCGAATTGGCCCAATATGGTCAGGTCTTTGTAACGACAGATGATGGTTCTTATGGCATCAAGGGAAATGTTTCTGTTGTTATCAATGATTTAGACAGTCAATTTGATGCGGTTTACTCATGTGGTGCTCCGGGAATGATGAAGTATATCAATCAAACCTTTTATGATCATCCAAGAGCCTATCTATCTCTAGAATCTCGTATGGCTTGTGGGATGGGAGCTTGCTATGCCTGCGTTCTAAAAGTGCCAGATAGTGAGACCGTCAGCCAACGCGTCTGTGAAGATGGCCCTGTTTTCCGCACAGGAACAGTTGTATTATAAGGAGAAAGTCATGACTAACAAACGTTTACAAGTTTCTCTACCGGGCTTGGATTTGAAAAATCCCATCATTCCAGCATCGGGCTGTTTTGGTTTTGGCCAAGAGTATGCCAAGTACTATGATTTAGACCTTTTAGGCTCCATTATGATTAAGGCAACGACTCTAGAACCACGTTTTGGCAATCCTACTCCCAGGGTGGCAGAAACGCCTGCTGGTATGCTCAATGCAATCGGTCTGCAAAATCCTGGTTTAGAAGCTGTTTTAGCTGAAAAACTGCCTTGGTTGGAAAGAGAATATCCAACACTTCCTATCATCGCTAATGTAGCTGGCTTTTCAAAACAAGAGTACGCTGCCGTTTCTCAGGGGATTTCCAAGGCAGCCAATGTAAAAGCTATCGAGCTCAATATCTCCTGCCCCAACGTAGATCACGGCAATCATGGACTTTTGATTGGGCAAGATCCTGATCTAGCTTATGAAGTGGTAAAGGCAGCTGTGGAAGCCTCTGATGTGCCAGTTTATGTTAAGTTAACTCCTAGCGTGACGGATATTGTCACCGTCGCAAAAGCAGCAGAGGATGCAGGGGCAAGTGGCTTAACCATGATCAATACTCTAGTCGGTATGCGCTTTGACCTTAAAACCAGAAAACCAATCCTAGCCAATGGAACAGGTGGGATGTCTGGTCCAGCAGTCTTTCCAGTAGCGCTCAAACTCATCCGTCAAGTCGCCCAAACAACAGACCTGCCCATCATTGGAATGGGAGGAGTAGATTCGGCAGAAGCTGCTTTAGAAATGTATCTGGCTGGAGCGTCTGCCATCGGTGTTGGAACAGCCAACTTTACCAATCCTTATGCCTGTCCTGATATCATCGAACATCTACCAAAAGTTATGGATAAATATGGCATTAGCAGCTTGGAAGATCTCCGTCAGGAAGTCAAAGCCAGTCTGAGATAAGCTAGACACCCCTTATCGTCAACAAGACACAGAATCTTCATCAATTTGTAATATTTCCGTTGGTTAACTATGTTACAATAGGGTTTAGAAAACGTTATTGGAGCATTTAAATGAAACGATGGAAAGTGGCCCTAGTAAGTGCTGGCTTATTGGGGTGTTTTTTTACTGTAGTAGAAACAGCAAAAGCCGAAGAAGGTACTTGGCAAGGAAAGACCTACCTCAAAGCTGATGGAAAACAAGTAACCAACCAATGGATCTTTGACCAAACGTATCAGAATTGGTTTTATCTTAAGGCTGATGGACAACGTGCAGAAAACGGCTGGCTGACTGTTGGTGGTAAGGATTACTATTTTAACGAAGCTGGAAAATTAGCTACAAAAATGTGGATTAACCAGTACTATGTAGCTGAAAGTGGTGCTAGGGTCAAGAATCAATGGGTGTTTGACCAAGAAAACCAATCCTGGTATTATCTCAAGTCTGATGGTCAGAAAGCTCAAAATGAGTGGATCCAACAAGGTCAGGAAAAATATTACCTTAAAGAAGATGGGAAAATGGCCAAAGATGAGTGGGTCACTCAAGGTGGAAACCAATACTACGTTAATTCTCAAGGTAAAATGCTGAAAAGTACTTGGCTTGGTAAGAACTATTTGTCAGAAAATGGTAATAAGGTCAAACAAGGTTGGATTTATGATGACAACTATAGCAGTTGGTTCTACATTCAACAAGATGGTACCTATGCTGAAAATGGCTGGCAAACCATAGATGGAAAGGACTACCATTTCAAATTTGGAGGCTATCTTTCTACCGAGCGCTGGATTGGCCGCTTCTATGTTGCAAAGAGTGGAGCCAAACTGAAATCCGAATGGCTCTTTGATAAGAATTACGATTCTTGGTTTTACTTGAAAGCAGACGGTAGCTATGCCGAAAAAGGCTGGGAAACGATTAAAGGTAAAGATTACCATTTCAAATTTGGAGGCTATCTTTCTACTGAACGTTGGATTGACCGCTTCTATGTTGCAAAGAGTGGAGCTAAACTGAAATCCGAATGGCTCTTTGACAAGAATTATAACTCGTGGTTTTACTTGCAAGCAGACGGAACCTATGCTGAAAAAGGCTGGGAAACGATCAAAGGCAAGGATTACCATTTCAAATCCGGTGGCTACCTCTCCACAGAAACTTGGATTGACCGTAGCTATGTGACGAGCAGTGGAGCAAAAGCAGATAAAGGTTGGCTCTTTGATAAGAATTATAACTCTTGGTTCTATATCAACTCTGATGGGAATTATGCTGATAAAGAATGGATCTGGGATAATGGTTATTACTATCTCAAATCTGGTGGTTATATGGCTGCGAGTGAGTGGGTATGGTACAAGAATAACTGGTTCTACCTCAAGTCAAATGGAAAGATGGCTGAGAAAGAATTAATCTACGATTCATCCGACCAATCATGGTACTACCTTAAATCCGGCGGTTATATGGCAAAAAATGAAACTGTGGATGGTCATACCTTGGATGCTTCTGGTAGATGGCATGTTGCGGATAAAACCAAATATTACAAAGTTAAACCCATCACAGCCTATGTCTACAGTGTATCTGGAGAAATCTTAAGTTACATTAACCAAGGAAGCATTGTTTCACTGGATAGCTCGACGCGAAAAGGTGGCCGACTTGCAGTTTCGATTTCTGGCTTGTCTGGCTATATGAATCAAAGTGATTTGACAGCAGTAGATGAAGGAAGCGAGTTTATCCCTCATTATACTAGTGATGGGAAATTCCTCTACCATGAACTCTCTCCTTATACGAGTATCAAAGTAGCTCCACACACATCTGCAATGATTATTGGTAAGAAGTACTACTCAACTGATGGAGAGCATTTTGATGGCTTTACCATTAAAAATCCTTTCCTTTATAAAAACTTGAGAGAACCAAGTAATTATAGTGCAGCTGAATTGGATAAACTGTATTCGTTGATGAACTTGCAGGATAGTCCTCTTGCAGGTAAAGGAGCGACTTTCAAAGAAGCTGAGGAACGCTACGGTGTCAACGCCCTTTACTTGATGGCACATAGCGCTCTTGAAAGTGCGTGGGGACGCAGTCAAATTGCCAGAGATAAGAACAACTTCTTTGGTATTGCAGCCTATGATACTAGCCCATATCTATCAGCCAAGAGCTTTGATGATGTGGACAAAGGAATTCTCGGAGCGGCCAAGTGGATCCGTGAGAATTACATTGACTATGGCAGAGACCACCTCGGAAATAAAGCGACCGGAATGAATGTTCGCTATGCTTCTGATCCATACTGGGGTGAGAAGATAGCCAGCATCATGATGACCATCAACAGCAAACTTGGTGGGAAGGACTAATCAAAACAAATCAACGATAGCTACTGAAAAGTGGTTATCGTTTTTTTATTTTCTAACTTTAGACGAATAGCGGAAATGTTTTGATTTGACAAAGCTGCTGCTTAAGAGTATAGTAGTGAATAGGTTAGAAACAGGGAAGGGTGAGTAGATAGATGAAAAATGTTATTGTCACAGGGGGAAGCTCTGGAATAGGACTGGAAATTGCAAAATTATTGGCAAAAGATGCCGATCATATTGTCCTTGTAGCACGAAATTTGACAAGGCTGACTCAGGCTAAAGAAGTACTGATAACAATGAATCCGAATTTAAAGATTTTCCTAATCAGTGCTGACTTATCAACGATTGAGGGCATCCACCGCTGTATTGAGCAGATTGAAGATTTAAATCTTGATATTGATAGCCTAGTAAACAATGTAGGCTACGGAGTGAGCGGATTGGCTGACAGTCTGCCTCTTGAGACTGTCGAAAAGGCTGTGGTGACCAATGCAATGGCGCCGACCCTGCTGACTCAGGCATTTTTAAAAGCCATCATCAAAAACAAGGGAAATATTCTGTTTATCGGAGCAGGAGCGGCAACACATCCCATGCCCAGTCTGGTTCATTACTCCGCCAGCAAAAATCTCATCCATGGGCTGGTCAGAGGTCTTCGGATTGATTTAAAAGGGACTGGTGTCCATATAACAGAGATTCAACCGGGACCTGTTGCTACGAATTTCGGGAACAGCAGCAGTTCGTCTTCCTCCCAAGATTTTGCGACGCATAATCCATTGAAAAAGGTTGAAATCACGCCTCAGCAGTGTGCAAAAGAATCGCTTGCAGCTCTGAAGCGTAATAAATCGTCTTATTATCCTGGAAGAGGCTATCGCTTTATTATCCGATTAACCAAGTTGCTTCCAAATTCAGCTATGGAACGCATTCTTCAACGTTTTATTTCACGCTAATATTTAAAATAAAGGTTGGAATTCCAGCCTCTTTTTTATGAGGAAGGGCTTGACAGGCTTTTTATTAGACAATGAGTTGATTGAATAGCTTTCCAAACTTGAAATTTATAAAACGATATATTAAAATATAAAAGAAATTATTTATAAATCAAGGAGTTTAAAATGAAGAAATCAATGATTGTCGGGCTTATTACTTTTATCGCTTTAGGATTAGCAACAGGATACTATTTCTTATCCTATGCACCACATCAAGCTGCTGTAACTAAGTTTGAAGATGTAGTAAAGGATTTAAATGAAAAAAATAAAGAAGTTGAAGATCAGATAGCTGAGGCTGAAAAAGTTATTGATAATAATGAAGAACCTCTTGATTCTAAGACATTGGAAGAATTGAAATCTACTATAAAGGATAGCCAAGATTCACTTCGTAAAATACCAGATATTGAAAAACAAACTGAGCAAATTGAGAAGCAAATTGAAGAATTAAGTCAACCATCAGATTATAGTGAAATAAAAAAGAATTTATCTGAAAAATTGACTCACTATCAAAATAGCATTCTTCAATTAAAACAAATTACAAATCCTTCAAGTTCTTTTATCGAAGAAAGACTCAAAGAAATTGAATCAATTACTGGAGTACAATCTGTTACGGAGGATAATGACCCCAATAAAAAATTAAATAAACAAGGAGGGTATACAGCGTCTGTATATTTTGTTGACAAGCAAGTGAATGAATCTGTAGAAGGCTCAGATATTGTTCAAAAAGGTAATGATGCTGGTGGAGATATAGAAGTTTATAAGACAAAAGAAGATGCAGAGAAACGCAATACTTATATTAGTGCTTTTGATGGAACTGCTTTAAATCCTGGGTCACACTATGTTTATGGAACCATATTAATTCGCACTTCGCACCATTTAACAGGAACGCAACAGAAAGAACTGACTGAGAAAATCTACAATAAATTGATTGAACTGAAATAATAAAAAAATTGGATAGCTATTAGTTTTATTGAACTAAGATACAGTCAAAAAGCCGTTGGAAAACGGTTTTTTGTTATAATTAAATTAAGAATTTAGAATTAAAGGAGAAGAACATGACATTTGAAGAAATATTGCCTGGATTAAAGGCTAAGAAAAAATATGTACGAACTGGTTGGGGAGGGGCTGAAAACTATGTGCAGCTTTTTGACACTATCGAGCAAAACGGGGTTGCACTTGAAGTAACGCCTTATTTCCTCATCAACGTTTCTGGAGAAGGGGAAGGTTTTTCTATGTGGAGCCCGACACCTTGTGATGTTTTGGCGACGGATTGGGTAGAAGTGCATGACTAGACGTGTATTGATTACGGGAGTGAGTTCAGGGATCGGTCTAGCTCAAGCTCGCCTCTTTTTAGAGAATGGCTATCAAGTTTATGGAGTTGACCAAGGTGAAAATCCAGTTTTAGAGGGTGATTTTCACTTTTTACAGAGAGATTTGACCTTGGACTTGGAGCCTATTTTTGACTGGTGTCCTCAGATTGATGTTTTGTGCAATACTGCTGGAGTTTTGGATGATTACAAACCACTTTTGGAACAATCAGCCCAGGAAATTCAAGAGATTTTTGAAATCAACTATGTGACTCCTGTTGAGTTGACTCGCTATTATTTGACGCAAATGCTGGAAAATAAAAAAGGAATCATCATCAATATGTGTTCGATTGCTTCAAGTCTAGCTGGCGGAGGTGGTCACGCCTATACCTCGTCTAAGCACGCCTTAGCTGGCTTTACCAAGCAGTTGGCTCTAGACTATGCTGAGGCTGGTATTCAGATTTTTGGGATTGCTCCAGGGGCAGTCAAGACAGCCATGACTGCTGCCGACTTTGAGCCAGGTGGATTGGCTGACTGGGTGGCTAGTGAAACGCCAATCAAGCGCTGGATCGAGCCAGAGGAAGTAGCAGAGATTAGCCTTTTCTTAGCAAGTGGAAAAGCGAGCGCCATGCAAGGACAAATCCTGACCATTGATGGTGGCTGGTCTTTGAAGTAGGAGGAGATAGATGGAAATCAAAAAACACTTTGGAGTCTATGCTGTTTGCTTTGAAAACGGGAAGTTACTCTGCATTGAAAAAACGAGAGGCCCTTATCAACATCGTTATGATATACCTGGTGGCAGTCAGCAACTTGGTGAAGGATTGACGGAAACGCTGATTAGAGAAGTTATGGAAGAAACAGGATTTACTGTTAGAAGCTACTCCAATCCTCGAATCTACGATGTTTTCGTCAGGGAAGAGTTAACAAATTTTATGGTTCACCATATCATGGCTTTTTATGATATTGAGATAAACAAGAAGGAAGCTCAAGTTAGAATTTCGGAAGCTGTCTCTGATGGTGCGAATGATTCACTCGGATATATTTGGATGGATATTCAGAAAATAACAGAAGAAAATGCATCACCATTAGTCTTGAAGGTCAAGTCTGAATTATTAGGATTTCCAGAGCTGGACAAGACTTCTTACATGAATTGGAAGGTGAATGATGAGAAACCAACTTGTCCTTAGTGGAGAACAAATTGTTGAAAAAGTTTATCCTCAGTTATTGCACCACGTCGGTATGATTCGTGGAGAATATTTGTTGAGAGAGCTTAATCAAAACATCCTATTAGCAAGTTGCCAGCAATTTGTAAAAGATTATCTAGATACCATTTGCTCCTTGTACTCAGATGAAGAGGTTTGGTATCGTTTTTCAGAGTTAACAAATACAGAAGCTAATTGTTTAGAGGGGACTAAAGAGCATTTTGATGAAAATCATCCCTTGTTTGGTTATAGAGGAACTAGGCGCTTGCTGGCGTGTCCTGATGAATTTCAGGCTGAAGCACATGTCGTTACAGAAGTTTATCAAACCAATCCCAATCTGTCTGTTATTTTTCCTTTTGTCAATGATGCCGACCAATTAAAACAAGCTATTAAAGTATTGCGTGAGCATGGTTTTACTGGAAAAGTCGGTACAATGATTGAATTACCGTCAGCTTATTTTGACTTGGACAGGATACTGGAAACTGGTATTTCAAAGATTATAGTTGGAATGAATGATTTGACTTCTTTTGTTTTTGCGACTGTGAGAAATAGTCAATGGCATGATATAGAAAGTCCAATAATGTTAGATATGCTGAGAGATATGCAGGATAAAGCAAGGATGAAAAAGATTGACTTTGCTGTAGCAGGCTATCTGAATGCTTCTTTCATACAAAAAACGAATCAGATGGGTATCAAGTGTATTATCCACTATAGTTCTATTCCAGAGATTTTTGATTTAGATATTGATCATCCAGACCACCTCAAACGTGTAAAAGAAGTAAGTAAAAAATTACAAAGGAGTGACCCATGACACCGCAAGAAATGTGGAATGCATACAAGAAAATCAACCCTTCTATCGGAGATGAGATAGATGCCTGGGCTTTTGGAGTAGAAGCTGATTTCTTGGCAGACTTAGTTCTAAGAGGCGAAAAGACAGCAACCGCCTCAGCCTATGATCTTTATGCAGTTGATAACGAACCACTTCCACGAGAAGGAACATTTGACGTCATTTTAGATGGCCAAGATCGGGCTGTCTGCATTGTCGAAATTACAAAGGTTTCCGTTCAGCCTTTCAATCAAGTTTCTGCTGAACATGCTTTTAAGGAAGGGGAAGGTGATAAATCCCTAGCCTATTGGCGTCAGGTTCATGAAGATTATTTCGCCGAGTGGCTGAGAGAGGTTGGGCTGGCTTTTACACCTGACAGCGAAGTTGTTTTGGAAGAATTTCGCAAGGTTTACCCTCTGTAGACAGATAGAAGGAAGAAAGTTTTGGAAATCACCGTCCAATCCTTTTTTATCAAGCAAAACATGATATAATAAGTTTGTTTGAAGAAGAGTAGCAGCTCTTAAACTTAGAATAGGAGAAAACTATGCAAGCAGTTGAACATTTTATTAAGCAATTTGTTCCTGAACATTATGATTTATTTTTAGACTTGAGTCGTGAGACCAAAACGTTTTCTGGTAAGGTGACCATTACTGGTCAAGCACAGAGTGACCGTATTTCCCTTCACCAAAAAGACTTGGAAATCACTTCTGTAGAAGTCGCGGGTCAAGCTCGTCCGTTTACAGTTGACCATGACAATGAAGCTCTTCATATCGAATTGGCTGAGGCTGGTCAAGTTGAACTGGTTATTGCTTTTTCAGGAAAAATCACAGACAACATGACAGGGATTTACCCTTCTTATTACACAGTTGATGGTGTCAAGAAGGAAGTCCTGTCTACTCAGTTTGAAAGCCATTTTGCGCGTGAAGCCTTCCCATGTGTGGATGAGCCTGAAGCCAAAGCAACTTTTGACCTCGCTCTACGTTTTGACCAAGCAGAAGGTGAAGTTGCCTTGTCAAACATGCCAGAAATTGATGTGGAAGACCGTAAGGAAACAGGTATCTGGAAGTTTGAGACAACACCTCGCATGTCTTCTTACTTGTTAGCTTTTGTTGCTGGTGATTTGCAAGGGGTGACCGCTAAAACTAAAAACGGTACCCTCGTAGGTATCTACTCAACCAAAGCCCACCCACTATCTAACCTTGATTTCTCATTAGACATCGCTGTTCGCTCAATTGAGTTCTACGAAGATTACTACGGAGTTAAGTATCCAATTCCTCAATCGCTCCACATCGCCCTTCCTGACTTCTCAGCTGGTGCTATGGAAAACTGGGGTCTAGTGACTTATCGTGAAGTTTACTTGGTTGTGGATGAGAACTCAACCTTTGCTAGTCGACAACAAGTTGCCCTTGTTGTGGCACATGAGTTGGCTCACCAATGGTTTGGTAACCTCGTGACTATGAAATGGTGGGATGACCTTTGGCTTAATGAAAGTTTCGCAAACATGATGGAATACGTCTGTGTGGATGCCATCGAGCCAAGTTGGAATATCTTTGAAGATTTCCAAACAGGTGGTGTTCCAGCTGCGCTTAAACGTGATGCGACGGATGGCGTTCAGTCTGTCCATGTCGAAGTCAAACACCCAGATGAAATCAATACGCTCTTTGATGGAGCTATCGTCTATGCCAAAGGAAGCCGTCTCATGCACATGCTTCGTCGTTGGCTCGGCGATGCTGATTTTGCCAAAGGCTTGCATGCCTACTTTGAAAAGCACCAATATGGAAATACCATTGGTCGTGACCTATGGAATGCCCTTGGTCAAGCATCAGGTCGTGATGTTGCAGCCTTCATGGATTCTTGGTTGGAACAACCTGGTTATCCAGTTCTCACTGTCAAAGTTGAAAATGATGTCTTGAAGATTTCACAAAAACAATTCTTTATCGGTGAGCACGAAGACAAGAACCGTCTCTGGGTTGTTCCACTGAACAGCAACTGGAAAGGCCTACCAGACACACTTGAAACTGAAAGTATCGAAATCCCTGGCTATGCTGCTCTTCTTGCTGAAAACGAAGGAGCACTTCGTCTCAACACTGAAAATACAGCCCACTACATTACAGACTATCAAGGAGACTTGTTAGAAGCTGTTCTTGCTGACTTAGAAACACTTGATAACACAAGTAAACTGCAAATCGTTCAAGAACGTCGTTTGCTTGCAGAAGCAGGGCACATTTCTTATGCTGACTTGCTCCCAGTCCTTGATAAACTTGCTAAGGAAGAATCTTACCTTGTCGTTTCAGCTATTTCTCAAGTGATTTCTGCCCTTGAGCGCTTTGTTGATGAAGGAACGGATGCTGAAATAGCCTTCAAAGCACTGGTTGCTAAATTGGCTCGTCACAACTATGACCGTCTTGGCTTTGAAGCCAAAGACGGAGAATCAGATGAGGATGAATTGGTTCGTCAGTTGGCCGTTTCTATGATGATTCGCTCAAATGATGCAGAAGCTAGTCAAGTCGCTAGCCAAATCTTTGCAACTCATAAGGAGAACCTTGCAGGACTTCCAGCAGCCATCCGTGCTCAAGTTCTTATCAATGAGATGAAACACCATGAGACCAAGGACTTAGTAGCAACTTATCTTGACCTCTACACTCATGCCACAGATGCTGTCTTCAAACGTCAGTTGGCAGGAGCTCTAGCCTACAGTACAGATGCTGACAATATCCAAACCTTGATTCGTTCATGGAAGGATAAGTTTGTTGTGAAACCACAAGACTTGTCTGCTTGGTATTACCAGTTCCTAGATCATCAAACAACTCAAGAAACTGTTTGGGTATGGGCGCGTGAAAACTGGGATTGGATCAAGGCAGCTCTTGGTGGGGATATGAGCTTTGATAGCTTTGTTATCCTACCTGCCCATGTATTTAAGACAGAGCAACGATTGGCAGAGTACAAGGCCTTCTTTGAGCCACAACTCTCTGACCTTGCTCTTAGCCGTAACATTCGTATGGGTATCAAAGATATCGCAGCGCGTGTTGACTTGATTAAGCGTGAGAAAGCAGCAGTCGAAGCTGTTGTAGCCCAATATGCCAAAGCTTAATTCGTTCAAAATGTAAACAAAAACTCAACTTTCTATCTGAAAAGAAGAGAGAGTTGAGTTTTTTTTAAGGCAATTTTGGTATAATAATCATAACAAGGAGGAGTTTCTGATGATAAAAATCTTATTAGTAGAAGATGACCTAGGCCTGTCAAACTCAGTATTTGACTTTTTAGATGATTTTGCAGATGTCATGCAGGTTTTTGATGGAGAAGAAGGTCTCTATGAAGCTGAGAGTGGCGTCTATGACTTGATTTTGCTTGACCTGATGTTGCCAGAAAAAAATGGTTTCCAAGTCTTAAAAGAGTTGCGCGAAAAAGGAATTACGACACCAGTCCTTATCATGACTGCCAAAGAGAGTTTGGATGACAAGGGACACGGTTTTGAGCTTGGAGCGGATGACTACCTCACCAAACCTTTCTACCTTGAAGAACTCAAAATGCGGATCCAAGCCCTTCTCAAACGTTCAGGTAAGTTTAACGAAAACACTTTGACCTATGGGGATATTGTCGTCAACCTTTCAACGAATGAAGTGAAGGTGGAAGATACTCCTGTGGAACTACTCGGAAAAGAGTTCGAGTTATTGGTTTACTTCCTTCAAAATCAAAATGTCATTCTTCCCAAGACGCAAATTTTTGACCGCCTATGGGGATTTGATAGCGATACGACTATTTCCGTTGTAGAAGTCTATGTCTCAAAAGTTCGTAAGAAACTGAAGGGTACAGCCTTTGCTGAAAATCTTCAAACCTTGCGTAGTGTCGGGTATATTTTAAAAGATGTTCAATAAACTAAAAAAAACATGGTATGCGGATGATTTCAGCTATTTCATTCGAAACTTTGGAGTGTTCACCCTGATCTTCTCTGCGATGACCTTGATTATCCTCCAGGTCATGCACTCGAGTCTCTACACTTCTGTAGATGAAAAACTCCAAGCTCTTAGTAGTAGTCCCCAAGCGGTTATCCAGTTAGCCCTGAATCGGGCAACTGAGGAAGTCAAGGATATTCAACCAGCAACAGCGGATGCCAGCAAGGCTGAAATCAAACCCAATGTCAGCTCCAATACGGAAGTCTTGCTCTTTGACAAGGATTTTAACCAACTCTTACTGGGCAATCGTTTTTTAGGTTTGGATAAGATCAAGCTGGACAAGAAAGAGTTGAATCACATTCGTCAAATCCAAGTTGTCAATAGCTACGGTCTGGAAGAAACCTACCGGATGATCTTGATGGAAACCAATTCATCCACTGTTTCAAGTAATGTCAAATATGCGGCAATCTTGATCAACACTAGTCAGCTTGAGCAGATTAGCCAAAACCATGAGCATTTAATCGTAGTGGTCATGGCCAGTTTCTGGCTCCTATCTTTAATTGCCAGTGTTTACCTGGCACGTGTCAGTGTCAAACCTCTGCTGGAAAGTATGCAAAAGCAGAAGTCCTTTGTTGAAAATGCGAGCCACGAACTGAGAACGCCTTTGGCCGTTTTACAAAATCGTTTAGAAACTCTCTTTCGAAAACCAGAGGCAACGATTATGGAATCCAGCGAAAGCATCGCTTCTAGTCTTGAAGAAGTTCGCAACATGCGTTTCCTCACGACCAATCTTCTCAACCTTGCACGTCGCGATGATGGAATCAAACCAGAAATAGCAGAAGTATCACCACAGTTCTTTAAGACGACCTTTGCTAACTATGAGTTGATTGCTTCTGAAAATGATCGTATTTTTGAGTATGAAAATCGGATTTATCGTCCCTTTATGACCGATCAGTTGCTTCTAAAACAGCTCATGACCATCTTATTTGATAATGCCATTAAGTATACTGAAGAAGATGGGAAAATTGAGTTTGTGGTCCATGCTACGGATCGCCACCTCTATCTATCCGTAACGGATAACGGAATTGGGATCACAGCTGCCGATAAGAAGAAAATCTTTGACCGCTTTTATCGTGTAGACAAGGCGAGAACCCGTCAGAAAGGCGGTTTTGGTCTGGGACTATCTTTGGCCAAGCAGATTGTAGATGCTTTACGAGGAACGATTACCGTCAAAGATAACAAGCCTAGAGGAACAATTTTTGAAGTTAAGATTGCTATTCAATCTCCTCCCAAACGTAAGAATAAATAAAAAGACAGTTCTATAACTGTCTTTTTTGATAACTAGAAAAGAGGTTGGTACCACTACCAACCTTTATTTTGAAATTTTTCGTTTAATGATCTTTCGTTGGAGTTGGAGGAGTGCCAAGCTTGCCCCTATAGCAGCAACAAATGATAAAGCCGTGTTCAATTTTAAGGCTAAAAAGATAAAACTAAAAAACACCATAAAAATACAAAAACAAGCAATATTTACAAAAAATAAAATCTCTTTTAAATTGGAGCTAACAGGAGCTTCCAGTGTATAGTCTTGATAAAGCGGAGTTTGATTCGATTCGGAAGTTTGTTCAAACTCATAAGCTTCTAATTTTCTTGCGGGCATGATTCACTCCTTAACAGTACATAACTATTTTATCATTTTTTATGCAGAGAATTATTACAGGATTGTTACAAAACTACTAAAGTCTCTTATCATCTTCTAAGTCGCTCTTCTTGACACCCACTAGGGAAAATGATAGCATGGATGTTACACTTAAAACAGATGACCTGACCTTCTCTATTATAAATATACTGAGAAAGGAAAGGATAACTTATATAAATTGATAGCAAGCTGAGGCTTTTTCCTAAGATGATTTGTTAAGTTGCTACCTGGATACTTTTGAAAAGTATTGTTAGGAGTTGTTTTGAATGGATGGAAGGACAGAGATTCTGTCTATTGGACTGGGTGGCCTTCTTGCTACCTCTGGGAAAAGTAAAAGGAGATAAGCATGTATCTTGCTATCAAAGAAATAGTACGAAACAAACTTCGATATAGTTTGATATTAACGACCATTTTTCTTATCGCTTTTATGGTCTTTTTTATGACCAGTCTAGCTCTTGGTCTTGTGCGAAACAACCGAGCAGCTATTGATAATTGGCAAGCAACGGGTATCGTTTTATCCGACTACGCAAATGATAATTTGACGGCATCCTTTATTCCTGAAAAGGACTACAAGGATAAGAGATCTGAAGAGGCTGCTCCATTGGGCTATATGTTCGCTGTAACCAATCTAGTTGATGGTAGTGAAAAGGTCAATGTTTCCATTTTTGCTCAAGAGTGGGACGCTTTTATCTCTCCTAGTTTAAAGGAGGGTCGTTATCCTGAAAGAGATGATGAGGTTGTCGTGGATCAGTCTTTTGAGAACTATGGGATGAAACTAGGTGATGCCATTCAGCTCAATGGAAGCGAGGCAAGTTACAAGATTGTAGGCCTGACTCAAGGAAATAAATTTTTCACCGAGCCTGTTGTCTTTACGAGTCTGACAACTTATTGGACCTTACAAGGAACCTTGAAAGCCAATCGTTCCATCTCTGCCTTGGTATTGAAAAATGACATAGAAGTGACTGGCGATGGACTGAAACAGATTTCCATTCCAAAAATGATATCGAAAATTCCTGGTTACACACCTCAGGTTAATGTATTTTCAGGGATGATTCTTGCTATGATTGTTATCACAGGCTTGATTGTGGGGATTTTTGTTTATATCATTACCATCCAAAAACTAGGTCTTTATGGAATAATGCGAGCTCAGGGAATACAAATCAAAACCATTGTATGGTCTCTATTCTGTCAAATCTTCCTCCTAGCTGGTATGGGGATTGCTTTAGCCTTGTTGGCAATCGGAGGAGTGATTTTAGTCTTACCAGCTACCTTCTTTTTCTATCCAAGTTGGATTGCCTACTCTGTCCTAAGCTTGGTAATTTCCTTGATGGCCCTTCTAGGTGGTGTCATTTCACTTCCACGCTTGCTAAAGGTGGACCCGATTACTGCAATTGCAGAATGATAAGGAGAATAGTATGACAGCATTGATTGAAATGAATCAAGTGACAAAAACCTACGGGGAAGGAAAGATGAAAGTCGTAGCCCTGCATGAGACGAATTTTCAGCTAAATGCGGGAGAGTTCGTAGCTATCGTTGGGCCTTCAGGTTCTGGAAAGACGACCTTTCTAACAACTCTAGGCCAACTACAGGAAGCATCGAGTGGAAAGATTCTAGTCAAGGGGAAGGAAACAGGTAGTTTGACGGAGAAGGAGAAAACAGACCTCCGTTTTAGAGAGTTTGGTTTCATTCTCCAGGCTTCAAACTTAATTCCTTTTCTAACGGTCAAGGAACAGCTGGATTTGATTGACAGACTGGATAAGGGGAAAAATAGTAAAAGTGATCGAAAAGAGCTTTTTGACTTGTTGGATTTGGAAAAAGTAAAAGATCAGTATCCCAAGGCTCTATCGGGTGGTGAACGTCAACGTGCGGCGATAGCTAGAGCGCTCTATAACAATCCAAGCATTGTGCTTGCAGATGAGCCGACAGCCAGTCTTGACACCGAGCGTGCTTACCAAGTAACGGAGATGCTGGCTGCCATTGCCCATGAACAAGGCAGAGGAGTTGTTATGATTACGCATGATACTCGCCTTCTTGATAAGGTTGATCGTATTTATGTCATGAACGATGGCCACCTAGTTGAAGAAGTACATGCATAAAATAGAGTGAATGGTACAAGTTACTGTTCACTTTTTGATTGCAAACTTTAAAAAAGACTTTGACTTTTTATAAAACTACTAGTATTCATAGCTGATTTTTGAGAATTGTGGTATAATTTTCCTTATGGAAAAGATTATTATTACAGCAACTGCTGAAAGTATTGAACAAGTTGAACAACTGCTTGAAGCTGGTGTAGACCGTATCTATGTCGGTGAGAAAGATTTTGGCCTTCGTCTGCCAACAACCTTTAGTTATGAAGACTTACGCACCATCGCTAAGTTGGTTCATGAAGCAGGCAAGGAATTGATTGTCGCGGTTAATGCCCTCATGCACCAAGATATGATGGACCGTATCAAGCCTTTCCTAGACTTCTTGGAAGAAATCAAGACAGACTATATTACAGTAGGAGATGCAGGTGTCTTTTATGTGGTCAACCGTGATGGCTATTCCTTTAAGACCATTTATGATGCTTCAACCATGGTGACAAGCAGTCGTCAGATTAACTTCTGGGGGCAAAAGGCAGGCGCCTCTGAGGCTGTTTTGGCGCGTGAAATTCCATCTGCTGAGCTCTTCAAGATGCCTGAGATTTTGGAAATTCCTGCTGAAGTCTTGGTTTATGGTGCCAGTGTCATTCACCATTCTAAGCGTCCTCTCTTACAAAACTACTATAACTTCACGCATATCGATGATGAAAAGACGCGTAAACGTGATCTCTTCTTAGCAGAACCGAGTGACCCAGAAAGCCATTATTCCATCTTCGAAGACAATCATGGTACCCATATCTTTGCCAATAATGACCTTGATTTGATGACCAAATTGACAGAGTTGGTGGATCACGGCTTTACTCACTGGAAGCTAGAGGGACTCTACACACCAGGTCAGAACTTTGTGGAGATTGCTAAACTCTTTATTCAAGCGCGTGGCTTGATACAAGAGGGCAACTTTAGCCATGACCAAGCCTTCTTATTGGATGAGGAAGTGCGCAAGTTACATCCTAAAAACCGTTTTCTCGATACAGGATTCTATGATTACGATCCTGATATGGTTAAATAGGACACCAAAACCCGAAATAAAAATGTTCGGGTTTTTCCAGTGTATCCATGAAATAAAAACGGATACATGTTATAATAAAAATAGCTCTTTAATGGAGGTGTTTAAGTGGAGAATCTGAAGAAAATGGCAGGTATCAAGGCTGCTGAGTTTGTCAAGGATGGTATGGTTGTTGGTCTGGGAACTGGCTCTACTGCCTACTATTTCGTAGAAGAAATTGGTCGTCGGATTAAGGAAGAAGGTTTGCAGATTACTGCTGTAACGACTTCCAGTGTGACCAGTAAACAGGCTGAAGGACTAAACATCCCACTCAAGTCGATTGATCAAGTGGATTTTGTCGATGTGACAGTTGACGGGGCGGATGAAGTAGATAGCCAGTTTAACGGAATCAAAGGCGGTGGTGGTGCCCTTCTGATGGAGAAGGTTGTCGCAACGCCCTCAAAAGAATACATTTGGGTGGTCGATGAAAGCAAACTAGTCAAGAAACTAGGTGCTTTTAAATTGCCAGTAGAAGTGGTTCAGTATGGTGCAGAACAGGTCTTTCGTCGGTTTGAGCGAGCTGGCTATAAACCAAGTTTCCGTGAAAAAGACGGCCAACGTTTTGTGACCGATATGCAGAACTTTATCATTGACCTAGCCTTGGATGTCATTGAAGATCCAATTACTTTCGGGCAAGAATTGGACCATATCGTTGGTGTCGTAGAGCACGGCTTGTTCAACCAAATGGTGGATAAGGTCATCGTAGCGGGACGAGATGGTGTTCAGATTTTAACTTCAACAAAAGCAAACTAATCAAAAAAATAAGGAGATACACTATGTCAAAATTTAATCGTATTCACTTGGTGGTACTGGATTCTGTGGGAATCGGTGCTGCACCAGATGCCAATAACTTTGTCAATGCAGGAGTTCCAGACGGAGCTTCTGACACACTGGGACACATTTCAAAAACAGTTGGTTTGAATGTGCCAAACATGGCTAAAATCGGTCTAGGAAATATTCCTCGCGAAACGCCTCTGAAGACTGTACCAGCTGAAAGCAATCCAACAGGTTATGCAACAAAATTGGAAGAAGTATCTTTAGGTAAGGATACCATGACTGGTCACTGGGAAATCATGGGACTCAACATTACCGAGCCTTTCGATACTTTCTGGAACGGATTCCCAGAAGAAATCCTGACAAAAATCGAAGAATTTTCAGGACGTAAGGTTATTCGTGAAGCCAACAAACCTTACTCAGGTACGGCTGTTATCGATGATTTCGGACCACGTCAAATGGAAACTGGAGAGTTGATTATCTATACTTCAGCTGACCCTGTTTTGCAAATTGCTGCCCACGAAGACATCATTCCTTTGGATGAATTGTACCGTATCTGTGAATACGCTCGTTCAATTACCCTTGAGCGTCCTGCCCTTCTAGGTCGTATCATTGCCCGTCCATATGTTGGTGAACCAGGTAACTTCACTCGTACAGCAAATCGTCGTGACTTGGCTGTATCTCCATTTGCACCGACTGTTTTAGATAAATTGAACGAAGCAGGTATCGATACTTACGCTGTTGGTAAAATCAACGATATCTTTAACGGCGCTGGTATCAACCATGACATGGGCCACAACAAGTCAAACAGCCATGGAATTGATACATTATTGAAGACCATGGGACTTGCTGAGTTTGATAAAGGATTCTCTTTCACAAACTTAGTTGACTTTGATGCCCTTTATGGACACCGCCGCAACGCTCATGGTTACCGTGATTGCTTGCATGAGTTTGATGAACGCTTGCCTGAAATTATCGCAGCTATGAGAGAGGATGACCTTCTCTTGATTACTGCTGACCATGGAAATGACCCAACCTATGCAGGAACAGACCACACTCGTGAATATATCCCACTTTTAGCTTACAGCCCTAGCTTTAAGGGAAATGGTGTCATTCCAGTTGGACATTTTGCAGATATCTCAGCGACAGTTGCAGATAACTTTGGTGTTGAAACTGCCATGATTGGGGAAAGTTTCTTAGATAAATTGGTATAAGATGACGCGCTATGCTTTACTGGTAAGGGGCATTAATGTCGGTGGGAAGAATAAGGTTGCTATGGCGCAACTTCGTCAAGAATTGACAGAGTTGGGAGTGGAAAAAGTTGATACCTACATCAACAGTGGCAATATTTTCTTTACTTCGGCAGATGCCAAAGCCCAATTGGTTGAAAAGTTAGAGACTTTCTTTGAAGTCCATTATCCATTTATTCAGAGCTTTTCTTTGCTGAGTCAGGAAGACTATGAGGCAGAGCTAAAGAATCTGCCAGATTGGTGGACCAAAGATTTAGCACGAAAGGATGTCCTCTTTTACACTGAGGGCTTGGATGTGGCGCAAGTCAATGAGACAGTTGAAAGTTTGGAACTGAAAGATGAAGTGGTTTATTTTGGAAGACTTGGGATTTTCTGGGGGAAATTTTCTGAGGAATCCTACTATGCAACTGCCTATCATAAGTACTTGCTCAAGATGCCTTTTTATCGTCACATCACCATTCGCAATGCAAAAACCTTTGACAAAATCGGTCAACTGCTAAAAAATAATAAAGGAGACACAGAATGACATTTTTAGATAAAATCAAGGAAACAGCTGCTTTCCTGAAAGAAAAGGGAATACTAGCGCCTGAGTTCGGTTTAATCCTTGGATCAGGACTTGGAGAATTGGCGGAAGAAATCGAAAATCCAGTTGTAGTAGATTATGCAGACATTCCAAACTGGGGCCGCTCTACAGTAGTCGGTCACGCTGGTAAATTGGTATATGGAGAACTTGCAGGTCGAAAAGTCTTGGCTCTTCAAGGTCGCTTCCATTTTTACGAGGGAAATCCTCTGGAAGTGGTGACTTTTCCAGTACGTGTGATGAAAGTCCTCGGTTGTGAAGGCGTCATTGTAACCAATGCGGCTGGTGGTATTGGTTTCGGTCCTGGTACCTTGATGGCTATCTCAGACCATATCAACATGACCGGGCAGAATCCATTGATGGGTGAAAACTTGGATGATTTTGGTCCACGTTTCCCTGATATGTCTAAAGCCTACACACCAGAATACCGTGCTACTGCCCATGAAGTGGCTAAAAAACTCGGTATCAAGCTTGATGAAGGTGTCTATATCGGTGTAACCGGTCCGACTTATGAAACACCTGCAGAAATTCGTGCCTATAAGACACTTGGAGCAGATGCAGTTGGTATGTCCACTGTTCCTGAAGTGATTGTGGCAGCCCACTCAGGCTTGAAAGTTTTAGGAATTTCATGTATCACTAACCATGCTGCTGGTTTCCAAGAAGAACTCAATCACGAAGAGGTTGTAGAAGTGACTGAACGTGTCAAAGGTGACTTCAAAGGTTTGCTTAAAGCGATTCTTGCAGAATTGTAATGTCATGAGAGTTCACTTTATTTTGCATGAGACATTTGAGGTTCCAGGCGCATATCTAAAATGGGCTATAGAACGAGGTCATCAAATTACATCAACAAAGGTTTATGAAAAAGAACCTCTTCCTGAAACAATTGACGGGATTGATTTTCTGATTGTCATGGGTGGTCCTCAATCACCTGATGAGGATAGAGAAAACTTCCCATACTATGATCCAAAGGCTGAGCTTGCTTTTATGAAAGAAGCGATTGCTACAGATATTTATATTGTTGGTGTCTGTCTTGGTGCGCAGCTCCTGTCTGTTGCCTATGGTGCGAAGTATGAACATAGTCCAGAGCGCGAGATCGGCGTTTATCCTGTGACATTGACGATGCAAGGTCTAACAGATCCTCATGTCAGCTTGTTCGAAAAAACCTTAGAAACCGGCCACTGGCACGGTGATATGCCAGGGCTGACAGAGGATGCTGTCGTCCTGGCGACCAGTCAAGGTTGTCCACGCCAAATTATTCGCTTCAGTCCAAAACATTATGCCTTTCAGGCTCATTTGGAATTTGATCCCGAAGCAGTAGAACTCTTAATTACTGCGGATGGTGAGGAGCAATTAAGAGAGCAAAGTGAAAAGTTCACTTTCGTTCAAACACCAGAAGAATTACGTAGAAACGATTACTCTGAAATGAATTCAAAACTGTATGCATTTTTAGATTCATTGGTAAACTAGGAACTACAGAAAGGCAGAGTATCTGAGTTATAGTCAAACTTGGGCTAACTGTTCTGCGAAATATTTAATTTTAAAATCAAGAAAGAAAGGATGGGTAAACCGTATTTGCTGAACTGAATACGGGCGGAGAACTGTGTAAAAAAGATAAACTGACTAGCATCTGTGATGCTTCGTCAGTTTCCTATTTTTACTTTGTTCTCTGTCGCCCTTTATATCTTAACTATGTCTATCCATATTGCTGCTAAGCAGGGTGAAATTGCTGATAAAATTCTTCTTCCTGGGGATCCTCTTCGTGCGAAATTTATTGCGGAGAACTTCCTTGAAGATGCTGTTTGTTTTAATGAAGTGCGTAACATGTTTGGTTACACTGGTACTTACAAGGGCCACCGTGTATCTGTCATGGGAACTGGGATGGGGATGCCTTCCATTTCTATATATGCGCGTGAGTTGATTGTAGACTACGGTGTAAAGAAATTGATCCGTGTGGGAACTGCTGGTTCTTTGAATGAAGATGTCCACGTCCGTGAATTGGTTTTGGCGCAAGCAGCTGCAACCAACTCAAACATCATCCGCAACGACTGGCCACAGTATGATTTTCCACAAATCGCTAGTTTTGATTTGCTAGACAAGGCCTACCATATCGCCAAAGAACTTGGTATGACCACCCACGTTGGAAACGTTTTGTCATCAGATGTCTTTTACTCAAACTACTTTGAAAAGAACATCGAACTTGGTAAATGGGGAGTTAAGGCTGTGGAAATGGAGGCAGCAGCTCTTTACTATCTTGCTGCCCAACACCACGTTGATTCACTTGCTATCATGACCATTTCTGATAGCTTGGTCAATCCAGATGAAGACACCACTGCAGAAGAACGCCAAAATACCTTCACCGATATGATGAAGGTTGGTTTGGAAACCTTAATTGCAGAGTAAACATCGTATTACTTTGAGATAAGGTTATTTCTAAGATTGATTCAAATGCTTTAATCTCAAATATATCAGTAATGATAAAGGAAGAGTTGAAAATCAGATTGCTGGAGCTATTGGTTTTCAACTTTTTTAGAACCCAGCTTAAGGAGAAATGTGATGGATAAAATTGAACAATTACAAGACTTGATAGATCAAAGCCAACGGATTGTTTTCTTTGGAGGGGCAGGAGTGTCAACCGAGTCTAATATCCCAGATTTTCGTAGTTCAGATGGTGTTTATAGTCATCAGTTAGGCCGTCATTTTACGGCAGAGCAACTCGTTTCTCGAACCATGTTTGAGCGCTATCCAGAAGATTTTTTTGACTTCTATAAAAAATACCTGATTTATCCAGAAGCAAAGCCTAATGCTGCTCACACTTATCTGGCTACTTTGGAAAAGACAGGTAAGCTAAAGGCTGTTGTGACACAAAATATCGATAGTCTTCATGAAATGGCTGGCTCCCAAAAAGTCTTTAAATTGCATGGGAGTGCGGACCGGAATTACTGCCTAGGTTGTCAACATTTCTATGACTTAACTGCTTTTCTTGCCCTCGAGGGACCTGTTCCCCACTGCTTAGACTGTGGCAAGGTGGTCAAGCCTGACGTGACCTTGTATGAAGAATCACTTGACATGGATGTTTTTAGTCAAGCTGCACAAGCTATTCGGCAAGCAGACTTGCTGATTATTGGTGGGACTTCCTTGGTTGTTTATCCTGCAGCTAGCCTAGTAAACTATTTTTCTGGGACAAATCTGGTCCTTATCAATAAAACCAGTATTCCACAAGACAGTCAAGCTACATTGGTCATTGAAGGCAAGATTGGGGAAGTCTTTTCGAAATTGAGACAATAAAAGAATTTTAGAAGATAGCAACAATACCTTGTTACTTGAAAGAGAAAACTATCTCATTTATTGACCACTATCTCGCCCTTTGAGAGTTATTAAAAACTGGCTGAGAAAATCAAAACACCTTCACCGATATGATGAAGGTTGGTTTGGAAACCTTGATTGCAGAGTAAATTGTAAAAGAAAATCCTGATTTCAAGTGGAATCAGGATTTTTTCATAGATGCGATTTTTTCTGGGTCCGGTGTAACTCGGAGGGTCTTTTGTCCTGTGTAGGTTACAAAGCCAGGTTTTCCACCAGTTGGTTTGTTGAGTTTTTTCACTTCAATCATATCTACTTGCACGAGATTTGACAAGCGCCCTTTGGAAAAGTAGGCTGCTAGTTCGGCTGCGTCTGTTTTAACTTCATCAGATGGGGCAAGATTTCCTGAGATGACGACGTGGCTTCCAGGGATGTCCTTGGCATGGAACCAAAGTTCCTCCTTGCGGGCCATTTTAAAGGTCAATTCCTCATTTTGCAGGTTGTTTCGACCGACATAGATGGTGGTCTTGCCATCGCTCGCCAGATACTGTTCTGGTTTTTTGCGCTTGTGAATTTTCTCCCGTTGCCTTCTACGGATAAATCCTGTTTGGATCAATTCTTCACGGATTTCAGCGATTTCCTCCAGTCCAGCTTGGTTGAGGACGGTTTCCACGCTTTCTAGATAGAGAATGGTTGCCTTGGTTTCTTCGATCAGCTCAGTCAAGTATTTGACAGCTTCTTTGAGTTTCTGGTAACGTTTAAAATAGCGTTGAGCATTCTGACTGGGAGTCAAGGCCTTATCCAGCGCAATGGTGATAGGCTGATTGGTGTAGTAGTTGTCTAGGATAACCTGATCTTGGTCATTAGGTACTTGGTTGAGGAAGGTTGTCAGCAATTCCCCTTTTTGTCGAAACTCCTCAGCATTGTCTGTCGCTAGTAACTCTTTTTCTTGTTTTTTCAGCTTATGTCGATTTTTTTGAAGTTCATTTTCAACACGACGAATGAGTTCACTGGCTTGCTGTTTGACACGGTCGCGTTCGGCCTTGTCTTTGTAGTAGGTATCCAGAAGATCAGAAAGACTGGCAAAAGGCTCTCCTACACGATTCGCAAAAGGAACTGGACTGAAGGAAGTCTCTGTTAAGCATGGCTTGGTTTTTTGACTGAAAAAGTTACGGAAAGTAGACAGTTTATCACTGACAAGAATGTTTTCCAATTCATTTGCTGTATCGCGTCCTAAACCTTGAAAGAGGCTTTGAAGATTTTTTGCTGTTAGTTCTTGGGTTTGCAGAATTTCAAAGAGCTTTTCATCCTTGACAGTATAAGGATTGAGAGATTCGGTACTAGGCGGAGCAATATAGGTTGAACCTGGAAGCAAGGTGCGGTAGCTATTTTGCGAAAAGCCAACGTGTTTGATGACTTCGAGGATTTTATGGCTACTTTTATCCACAAGGAGAATATTACTGTGTTTGCCCATAATCTCGATAATCAAGGTAGCCTGAATATGGTCCCCAATTTCGTTTTTATTAGAAACCGTGATCTCCACAATACGGTCATTTTCGACTTGCTCAATCGACTCAATCACAGCTCCTTGTAAATATTTTCTCAAAACCATGATAAAAGTCGAAGGTTGGGCTGGATTTTCAAAAGTCGTTTGGGTCAGTTGAATGCGTCCAAAAACTGGATGGGCAGAAAGGAGCAGGCGATGGCTTTGGCGATTGCTGCGGATTTGCAAGACCAACTCTTGTTCAAAAGGTTGATTGATTTTCTGGATGCGACCATTGACCAACTCTCTTCGCAATTCCTCAACCATGTGGTGTAAAAAAAATCCGTCAAATGACATCGTTCTCTCCTTGTGATTGTATTCCATAGTATTATATCAAAAAGGTAGAATAAAATCATGGAAATGTGGTATAATAAAGCCAAGTAAAGAGAATCGAGAAGTACATGTATATTGAAATGGTAGATGAAACTGGTCAAGTTTCACAAGAAATCTTGCAACAAACCCAAGAAATTTTGGAATTTGCAGCCCAAAAAATAGGAAAAGAAGACAAGGAGATGGCAGTCACTTTTGTGACCAACGAGCGTAGCCACGAACTCAATCTCGAGTACCGTGATACCGATCGTCCGACGGATGTCATCAGCCTTGAGTATAAGCCAGAGTTGGACATTGCCTTTGACGAAGAGGATTTGCTGGAAAATCCAGAATTGGCAGAAATGATGTCTGAGTTTGATGCCTACATTGGGGAGCTTTTTATCTCTATCGATAAAGCGCATGAGCAGGCTGAGGAATACGGTCACAGCTTTGAGCGTGAGATGGGCTTCTTGGCAGTACACGGCTTTTTACACATTAACGGCTATGATCACTACACTCCGGAAGAAGAAGCGGAGATGTTCGGTTTACAAGAAGAAATTTTGACAGCCTATGGACTCACAAGACAATAAACGAAAATGGAAAAATCGTGACCTGGTATCTAGTTTAGAATTTGCTTTGACAGGTATTTTTACCGCTATCAAGGACGAACGTAATATGCGCAAACATGCAGTGACGGCACTAGTAGTCGTCCTTGCAGGTTTTGTTTTTCAGGTGTCACGGATTGAATGGCTCTTTCTCCTAATGAGCATTTTCTTGGTAGTAGCTTTTGAGATTATTAACTCCGCTATCGAAAATGTGGTGGATTTAGCCAGTCATTATCACTTTTCTATGTTGGCAAAGAAAGCCAAGGACATGGCAGCAGGTGCCGTGCTTGTGGTCTCTCTTTTTGCTGCAGTGACAGGTGCACTTATCTTTATCCCACGTATTTGGGATATACTTTTTTAAACAATAAGAGGAAAATATGACATTTAAATCAGGCTTTGTAGCTATTTTGGGACGTCCTAATGTTGGGAAGTCGACCTTTTTGAATCACGTCATGGGGCAAAAGATTGCTATTATGAGTGACAAGGCGCAGACAACGCGCAATAAAATCATGGGGATTTACACCACAGATAAGGAGCAAATCGTCTTTATCGACACACCAGGAATTCACAAGCCCAAAACAGCTCTTGGGGATTTCATGGTGGAATCTGCCTACAGCACCCTTCGTGAAGTAGACACTGTTCTGTTTATGGTACCAGCTGATGAGCCACGTGGTAAGGGCGACGACATGATTATCGAGCGTCTGAAAGCCGCCAAGGTTCCTGTGATTCTGGTGGTGAATAAGATTGACAAGGTCCATCCAGACCAGCTTTTGGCTCAGATTGATGACTTCCGTAACCAGATGGACTTTAAGGAAATTGTTCCTATCTCAGCCCTTCAGGGAAATAACGTTTCTCGTCTAATCGATATTTTGAGTGAAAATCTAGAGGAAGGTTTCCAGTATTTCCCAGCTGATCAAATCACAGATCATCCTGAGCGTTTCTTGGTTTCAGAGATGATTCGTGAGAAAGTCTTGCACCTAACTCGAGAAGAGATTCCTCACTCAGTTGCAGTGGTAGTTGACTCCATGAAGCGTGATGAAGAGACAGACAAGGTTCATATCCGTGCAACCATCATGGTCGAGCGTGATAGTCAAAAAGGTATCATCATCGGTAAAGGTGGCGCCATGCTTAAGAAAATTGGTAGCCTGGCCCGTCGTGATATCGAACTCATGCTAGGGGACAAGGTTTTCCTAGAAACCTGGGTCAAGGTCAAGAAAAACTGGCGTGATAAAAAGCTAGATTTGGCTGACTTTGGCTATAATGAAAAAGAATACTAAGTAGAGGTGGGCTCATGCCTGCTTCTTGTTTTTACAGAAGGAGGATTTATGCCTGAATTACCTGAGGTTGAAACGGTTCGTCGTGGCTTAGAAAAATTGATCTTGGGAAAGAAGATTTCTAATATTGAGATTGCTTATCCCAAGATGATTAAGACAGATTTGGACGAGTTTCGAAAGGAAGTGCCTGGTCAAGTAATTGAGTCCATGGGGCGTCGTGGAAAATATTTGCTTTTTTTCCTGACAGACAAGGTCTTGATTTCCCATTTGCGGATGGAGGGCAAGTATTTCTACTATCCGGATCAGGTTCCTGAACGTAAACACGCCCATGTTTTCTTCCATTTTGAGGATGGTGGGATGCTTGTTTATGAGGATGTACGCAAGTTTGGCACCATGGAACTCTTGGCACCCGACCTTTTGGATGCCTACTTTGTATCTAAAAAACTAGGGCCTGAGCCAAGAGAGCAGGACTTTGATTTGCAGGTCTTTCAAGCTGCTCTATCCAAGTCTAAAAAGCCTATCAAATCCCATCTCCTAGACCAGACCTTGGTAGCTGGCCTTGGCAATATCTATGTGGATGAGGTTCTCTGGCGAGCTCAGATTCATCCAGCAAGACCTTCCCAGACTTTGACAGCAGAAGAAGCGACAGCTATTCATGACCAGACCATTGCTGTTTTGGGACAGGCAGTCGAAAAGGGCGGCTCCACCATTCGGACCTATACCAATGCATTTGGGGAAGACGGAACCATGCAGGACTTCCATCAGGTCTATGATAAGACTGGACAAGCATGTTCGCGCTGTGGGGCAGTGATTGAGAAAATTCAACTAGGCGGACGTGGAACTCATTTTTGTCCTCAGTGTCAAAGGAGGGACTGATGGGAAAAATCATCGGAATCACAGGAGGAATTGCCTCAGGTAAGTCAACTGTGACAAATTTCCTAAGAGAACAAGGCTTTCAAGTGGTGGATGCTGACGCAGTCGTCCACCAGCTACAAAAACCTGGTGGTCGTCTTTATCAGCTCTTAGTTCAGCACTTTGGGCAGGAAATCATCCTTGAAAATGGAGAACTCAATCGCTCTCTCCTAGCTAGTCTCATCTTTTCAAATCCTGAAGAACGTGAATGGTCTAGGATAACTCAAGGAGAGATTATTCGTGAGGAATTGGCTGCACTGAGAGAACAGTTAGCCCAGACAGAAACGATTTTTTTCATGGATATTCCCCTGCTTTTTGAACAGGACTACGCCAACTGGTTTGATGAAACATGGCTGGTCTATGTGGACCGTGATGTTCAGGTGGATCGTTTCATGAAACGAGATCATCTTTCTAAGGAAGTAGCGGAGTCCCGTTTGGCTGCCCAGTGGTCTTTAGAAGAAAAGAAAAAATTGGCGAGCCATATATTAGATAATAATGGCAGTCGCGATCAGCTTGTGGGTCAAGTAGTGAAGTTACTTGAAGGAGGCGATAGCTGTGCAAGAGATTAGTTGGAAAGAGAATCTTCGTGTCGCCTGGTTCGGTAGTTTTCTAACGGGAGCCAGTATTTCCTTGGTTGTCCCTTTCATGCCTATCTTTGTAGAGCAGTTGGGAATTGAAGGGGACCAAGTTGCTTTCTATGCTGGATTAGCTATCTCAGTTTCGGCTGTTTCAGCAGCTCTAGTTTCTCCTATCTGGGGTATTCTTGCTGACAAATATGGTCGAAAACCCATGATGATTCGAGCAGGTCTTGCCATGACCATTACGATGGGAGGTTTGGCCTTCGTGCCAAATATCTATTGGCTACTCTTTCTGCGCTTGCTCAATGGTGTATTTACTGGTTTTGTCCCCAATGCAACGGCCTTGATTGCCAGTCAGGTACCTAAAGATAAGTCGGGAGCGGCTCTGGGGACTCTATCTACAGGTGTTGTTGCAGGAACACTGACGGGTCCCTTTGTTGGAGGCTTTATTGCTGAAATTTTTGGCATTCGCAATGTCTTTTTATTGGTAGGCGCTTTCCTATTTTTAGCTGCAATCCTAACCATTTTCTTTATCAAGGAAGATTTTCAGCCAGTGGCTAAGGAGAAGGCTATCCCAACGAAAGAAGTATTTTCTTCTTTCAAGTATCCTAGGCTCTTAGTAAATCTATTTTTGACGAGCTTTGTCATTCAATTTTCAGCTCAATCAATTGGTCCCATTCTAGCTCTCTATGTGCGGGACTTAGGGCAGTCCGAAAATCTCCTCCTTGTATCAGGATTAATCGTATCCAGCATGGGATTTTCTAGCATGATGAGTGCTGGAATTCTAGGAAAACTTGGCGATAGGGTAGGGAATCATAGATTGTTGGTCGCGGCGCAGATTTATTCCGTCATCATTTACCTTCTTTGTGCCCATGCAACCAGCCCCCTTCAACTTGGCTTGTATCGTTTTCTCTTTGGTTTGGGAACGGGAGCTCTCATACCGGGAGTCAATGCCCTTCTCAGCAAAATGACTCCAAAATCAGGTATTTCAAGGACTTTCGCCTTCAACCAAGTCTTTTTTTACCTTGGTGGAGTGATCGGACCTATGGCGGGATCCGCAGTTGCAGGATATTTGGGCTACCATGCTGTCTTTTATGCGACAGCAGCCTGTGTAGCTTTCAGTTGTTTATGTAACTTAGTGCAATTTAGATCGTTATTAAAAGTAAAGGAAATCTAGTGCGAGTAAAAATCAATCTCAAGTGCTCCTCTTGTGGCAGCATGAATTATCTAACCAGTAAGAACTCCAAAACTCATCCTGACAAGATTGAGGTTTTAAAGTATTGTCCCAAGGAAAGAAAAGTAACCCTACATCTTGAATCTAAGTAGATTTTATGGTAAAATAATAGGGATTTTAAGGAGTTTGATATGTATAACCTATTGTTAACCATTTTATTAGTATTATCTGTTGTGATTGTGATTGCGATATTCATGCAACCGACTAAGAACCAATCCAGCAATGTATTTGATGCCAGCTCAGGTGATTTGTTTGAACGTAGTAAGGCGCGTGGTTTTGAAGCCGTGATGCAACGTTTGACAGGTATTTTAGTCTTTTTCTGGCTAGCCATTGCCTTAGCATTGACGGTATTATCAAGTAGATAAGAAATGGGCGAGACTAGGTCTTAGCCTATTTTTATTTTGAATGATGTTTACTAAAGTTATCACTCAAAAAGAAATTATAAAAATCTAGAAAGAAAACATGAAAGATAGAATTAAAGAATATTTGCAAGAGAAGGGGCGAGTGACGGTAAATGACCTAGCTCAGGCTCTCGGAAAGGATGGGTCCAAGGATTTCCGTGAGTTGATTAAAACCCTGTCTCTGATGGAAAGAAAGCACCAGATTCGCTTTGAAGATGATGGCAGTTTATGTCTGGACCAAAAGAAGAAACATGAAATCACCCTCAAAGGGATTTTTCATGTCCATAAAAACGGCTTTGGCTTTGTCAGTCTAGAAGGCGAAGAGGACGATCTTTTTGTAGGAAAAAACGATGTCAACTATGCCATTGATGGTGATACCGTTGAGGTCGTGATTAAGAAAGTCGCTGACCGTAACAAGGGAACTGCTGCAGAAGCCAAAATTATCGATATCCTAGAGCATAGCCTGACGACAGTTGTCGGGCAAATTGTTCTGGATCAGGAAAAGCCCAAGTATGCGGGCTACATTCGTTCAAAGAATCAGAAAATCAGCCAACCGATTTATGTGAAGAAACCGGCTATCAAGTTGGAAGGTACTGAAGTTCTCAAGGTCTTTATCGACAAATACCCAAGTAAGAAACATGATTTCTTTGTCGCTAGTGTTCTGGACGTGGTGGGGCACTCGACAGATGCTGGGATTGACGTTCTTGAAGTCTTGGAATCCATGGATATTGTTTCAGAATTTCCAGAAGCTGTTCTCAAGGAGGCAGAAAGTGTGCCAGATGCTCCGTCTCAAAAGGATATGGAAGGTCGTCTGGACCTGATAGATGAGATTACCTTTACCATTGACGGTGCGGATGCCAAGGACTTGGACGACGCAGTTCACATCAAGCCTTTGAAAAATGGCAATATGGAACTCGGGGTTCACATCGCGGATGTTTCCTACTATGTGACAGAGGGTTCTGCACTTGACAAGGAAGCCCTTAACCGCGCGACTTCTGTCTATGTGACAGACCGAGTGGTCCCAATGCTTCCAGAGCGTTTGTCAAATGGAATCTGCTCTCTCAATCCTCAAGTAGATCGCTTGACCCAGTCTGCCATTATGGAAATTGATAAACATGGTCGTGTGGTTAATTACACCATTACCCAAACAGTTATCAAGACTAGCTTTCGTATGACCTATAGCGCTGTCAATGATATCCTAGCAGGTGACGAGGAAAAAAGACAAGAGTATAAGAAAATTGTTCCTAGTATCGAACTCATGGCCAAGCTTCATGAAAGGCTAGAAAGCATGCGTGAGAAGCGTGGCGCCCTTAACTTTGATACCAGCGAAGCAAAGATTCTAGTGGATAAAAAAGGTAAGCCTGTGGATATCGTTCTTCGTCAGCGTGGTGTTGCTGAGCGGATGATTGAGTCCTTCATGTTGATTGCTAATGAAACGGTTGCCAAGCACTTTAGTAAACTGGACCTACCTTTCATTTATCGGATTCACGAGGAGCCCAAGGCTGAAAAAGTTCAGAAGTTTATTGATTATGCTTCGAGCTTTGGCTTGCGGATTTATGGAACTGCCAGTGAGATTAGCCAGGAGGCCCTTCAAGAAATCATGCGTGCGGTTGAGGGAGAGCCCTATGCGGATGTATTATCCATGATGCTTCTCCGTTCTATGCAACAGGCTCGCTATTCTGAGCACAATCACGGTCACTATGGACTAGCCGCTAACTATTACACTCACTTCACCAGTCCGATTCGCCGTTATCCAGACCTCCTTGTCCACCGTATGATTCGGGATTACGGCCGTTCCAAGGAAATAGCAGAGCATTTTGAGCAAGTGATTCCAGAGATTGCAACCCAGTCTTCCAACCGTGAGCGTCGTGCCATTGAGGCTGAGCGCGAAGTCGAAGCCATGAAAAAGGCTGAGTACATGGAAGAATACGTGGGTGAAGAGTATGATGCAGTTGTATCCAGCATTGTCAAGTTCGGTCTCTTTGTCGAATTGCCAAATACAGTTGAAGGCTTGATTCATATCACCAATTTGCCTGAGTTTTATCATTTCAACGAGCGTGACTTGACCCTCCGTGGGGAGAAATCAGGAACAACCTTCCGTGTAGGACAGCAAATTCACATTCGGGTTGAAAGAGCTGACAAGATGACGGGCGAAATTGACTTCTCTTATATTCCAAGTGAGTTTGATGTTATCGAAAAAGGCTTAAAACAAGCTGGGCGCAAAGAAAGAGGGCGTGGTTCAAGTCGTCGTTCAGATAAGAAGGAAGACAAGAAGAAACAAGGTCGTTTTAATGATAAGCGCAAATCGTCTTCTAAAGATAAGAAAAAGGGTAAGAAACCATTTTACAAAGAAGTAGCTAAGAAAGGAGCAAAGCATGGCAAAGGGTGAGGGAAAGGTCGTCGCACAAAATAAAAAAGCACACCACGACTATACAATCGTAGATACGCTAGAGGCAGGGATGGTCCTAACAGGAACTGAAATCAAGAGCGTTCGAGCTGCTCGAATCAATCTCAAGGACGGCTTTGCCCAAGTAAAAAATGGGGAAGTCTGGCTGAGCAATGTCCATATCGCTCCTTACGAAGAGGGCAATATCTGGAATCAGGAACCAGAACGCCGTCGCAAACTCCTGCTCCATAAGAAGCAAATTCAAAAATTGGAACAGGAAACCAAAGGGACAGGAATGACCCTTGTTCCCCTTAAGGTCTATATAAAAGATGGCTATGCCAAGCTTCTTTTAGGACTTGCTAAAGGGAAACATGACTATGACAAACGAGAGTCAATCAAGCGACGTGAACAAAATCGTGACATCGCGCGTGTCATGAAAGCTGTCAACCAGCGATAAAAGAGGAAGTATAATGGAAAAATTAATTGCCTATAAACGGATGCCCTTATGGAATAAACAGACCATGCCAGAAATTGTCCAGCAGAAACACAATACCAAGGTCGGGACTTGGGGAAAAATTACTGTCTTGAAGGGGACACTCAAGTTTATTGAGTTGACTGAAGATGGTGAGGTTCTTGCTGAGCACCTCTTTGAGGCAGGAGCCGACAACCCTATGGCGCAACCGCAAGCCTGGCACCGAGTAGAGGCTGCAACAGACGATGTAGAGTGGTACTTGGAATTTTATTGTCAACCTGAGGATTATTTCCCTAAGAAATACAATACTAATCCAGTCCATTCAGAGGTCTTAGAAGCTATGCAGACAGTGAAACCGGGGAAAGCCTTAGATTTGGGTTGTGGTCAAGGACGTAACTCTCTCTTTCTTGCACAGAATGGTTTTGATGTGACAGCTGTGGATCAAAATGAATTGTCCCTTGAAATCTTGCAAAGCATTGTGGAGCAAGAGGATCTAGACATGCCTGTCGGTCTTTACGATATCAATTCAGCTAGCATTGGGCAAGCCTATGATTTTATCGTTTCAACAGTTGTTCTGATGTTCCTACAAGCGGACCGCATTCCAGCTATTATCCAAAATATGCAGGAGCACACCACGGTCGGTGGTTACAACCTTATCGTCTGTGCTATGGATACGGAGGATTATCCTTGCTCAGTCAACTTTCCATTCACATTTAAAGAAGGGGAGTTGGCGGACTACTACAAAGATTGGGAATTGGTTAAGTACAATGAAAATCCAGGACATCTGCACCGTCGTGATGAAAATGGCAATCGCATTCAACTACGCTTTGCGACCATGTTAGCCAAAAAAGTCAAGTAAATCAAACTTAACCCAGCGAATAGAAATCACTTTGCAAGGTTTCTATTCGTTTTTGTTTGCGTTGGTTGATTGGGACGAGCAGGTTTTATGCTATACTAGAAGTAGGAAATCTGAGCAGTAGAGGTCTATTACTGTCTCTCTCAGAGCAAGAAGTTGTAGATGATGGAGGTGATCAAATGACGAGTCTTTTGGTGGAACTGTATGATCGGCATGTATTGGAAAAGAATGTCTACCAAGCTTTTGTCAGTGATTGTGACGAGATTCTCTTCCTATCTTTGACGAAAATAAGCAATAACGATAAACTTTCACTGCGCCATTTTATCCTGGATGAAGTCCCCCATATCCAACGAGTGACCTTTCGTCAGTTATCCTTAGAACAACTAGCAGATCAGTTAGATTATTGTCTAGCAGGCTATGACCAGGTTCTTCTTGATGTTTTTGGTGGGGATTCGCTACTAGCCTTATCCGTCTATCAATACGGCTTGGATCGGGACCTCCCCATCGTTGCCATGGATGTCGAGAGGGGAAAACAATACAAGTGGGTAGCTGGTCAGTTGGAAAAAGAAGACTTGGACATTCCAACCCTAAGCATCCAACAGTTGATAGCTTTACGTGGTGGAAAAATGCTCAAATCAAAACGCCCTATCCACTCAGCTCAGCAAATTGCAGCCATTAAAAAGCTAGCCAGCTCTGCTATTTTCAATCCTGCTCACTGGTATCAAGTGACCCAATTTTTCTCTCTAGCTAAGACCAATGACCTTCATGCTGAGACCGAAAAAATACTGGATAACAACGGCAAGTATTATCACTATCCAGAATCCCTTGTCCCCTTACTTGTGGAAGCGGGGATGCTTCGTATTGAAGGCGAGGACAAGGAGCGAGTAGCATACAGCTTTCCAAGTCAAGAAGCTCAAGTCTTTTGTCGCAATAAGGGGCATATTTTAGAGGTATATCTCTATCTCTTGGCGCTTGAATCTCAGTTGTTTGATGAATGCATGATAGGCGGTGAGATTGATTGGAATGGCATTTTTCCAGAGGCAGACAATGTTCAAAATGAAATTGATGTCATTCTGAGAAAGGGACGCTCGATTACCTTTATCTCCTGCAAGATGACAGATTTATCAGTTGAAGCCATCAATGAGCTAGAAGTCTACGCCAATCATTTTGCTGGGGAAAGTTGCCTCAAGTTAATTGTCTGTACGGGGAAAATCAATCCTGTTTATGCCAATCGCTGTCAAGAATACGGCGTGCTGGTCATTAGAAGTGAGCAGATTTCCAATCTCATTCCCATGCTAAAAAAATATTCTAAGAGACAAAAAAGATAAGAAATAATATCATGAAAGGCTGGAATTCCAGTCTTTTTTAGTTCTTTTTCGAATAAATGAGAAAAGGAGGTAGACCATGTTTGTAGCCAGAGATGCTAAGGGGAAATTGGTGAATGCCCTCGAAAAAGATGTTAGCAAGCAAACTTATACTTGTCCAGCCTGTGGTGGTGGACTACGATTACGTCAGGGACAGAGTATTCGAACGCACTTTGCCCATGAAAGGTTAAGAGATTGCATCGCTATATTCGAGAATGAAAGTCCAGAACACTTGGGCAACAAAGAGGCCCTTTATCACTGGGCCAAGAAAGACTATCAGGTTGCCCTAGAGTACGCTCTTCCCGAGATCCAGCAGATAGCGGATGTTCTTGTCAATGAGAAACTAGCTCTGGAGGTTCAGTGCAGTCCCTTGTCTCAAAAGCTTTTAGGCGATAGAAGTCAAGGATACCGCAGCCAGGGCTATCAGGTTATCTGGCTACTGGGAGAAAAACTCTGGTTAAAAGAGCGATTAACACAACTGCAAAGAGGATTTCTCTATTTTAGTCAAAATATGGGTTTCTATGTTTGGGAACTAGATCTCAAAAAGCAAGTTTTGAGACTCAAATATCTTCTGCATCAGGATCTACGTGGCAAGCTTCATTTTCAGGTCAAGGAATTTCCCTATGGTCAAGGAAATCTCTTGGAAATCTTACGATTTCCTTATCAAAAACAAAAACTGCCTCGTTTTGCAGTTGAGCAAGATTCCACTATCTGTCACTACATTCGCCAGCAGTTGTACTACCAAACGCCTTACTGGATGAAGAAGCAAGAAGAGGCCTATCATCAAGGAGACAATCTATTAAACCATCAACTGGACGACTGGTATCCCCAAGTCAGACCGATAGAGTCAGATGATTTTTTGCAGATTGAAACGGATTTGACTAGCTATTATAGAAATTTTCAGGCTTACTATCAAAAAAATCCGAAAAATAATCGCCAAAAGCTCTATCCACCAGCTTTTTATCACTTATATTTCTCAAAAAATGTGGTAAAATAGAAAGGATGGAGGAATCTTATGGTATTACAACGACATGAAATAAATGAAAAAGATACATGGGATCTTTCGACAATCTACCCAACAGACCAGGCTTGGGAAGAAGCCTTGAAAGATTTAACTGAAAAAGTACAAACAGCGTCCCAGTATGAGGGACATCTCTTGGACAGCGCAGACAGTTTGCTTGAGATTACAGAATTCTCACTTGACTTGGAACGCCAAGTTGAAAAGCTTTATGTCTATGCGCATATGAAAAATGACCAGGACACGCGTGAAGCCAAGTATCAAGAGTATTATGCCAAGGCTATGACCCTATACAGTCAGTTAGAACAATCCTTTTCATTCTATGAACCTGAGTTTATGGAGATTAGCGAAGAGCAGTATGCGGCCTTCCTAGAAGCTCAACCAAAACTCCAAGTTTACAAGCACTTTTTTGACAAGCTCTTGCAGAAGAAAGATCATGTTCTTTCGCAACGTGAGGAAGAATTGCTTGCTGGAGCAGGAGAAATCTTTGGCGCTGCTAGTGAAACCTTCGCTATTTTGGACAATGCGGATATTAGCTTCCCATACGTGCTTGATGACGAAGGCAATGAAGTGCAACTCTCACACGGTACTTACATCCGTTTGATGGAGTCTAAAAACCGTGAAGTGCGTCGTGGTGCCTATGAAGCCCTTTATGCGACATATGAGCAATTCCAACACACTTATGCTAAGACTTTGCAGACAAATGTCAAGGTGCAAAATTACCGAGCAAAAGTTCACAACTATAAGAGTGCTCGCCATGCAGCCCTCGCAGCAAACTTTGTTCCAGAAAGTGTCTATGACAATCTAGTAGCAGCAGTTCGCAAGCATTTGCCACTTTTGCATCGTTACCTAGAACTTCGTTCTAAAATCTTGGGTATTTCCGACCTCAAGATGTACGATGTTTACACACCGCTTTCGTCAGTAGAATACAGCTTTACCTACGAAGAAGCCTTGAAAAAGGCAGAAGAAGCTTTGGCGGTTTTAGGCGATGACTACTTGAGTCGTGTCAAACGTGCCTTCAGTGAGCGTTGGATTGATGTCTATGAAAACCAAGGCAAGCGTTCTGGTGCCTACTCTGGCGGTTCTTATGATACCAATGCCTTTATGCTCCTCAACTGGCAGGACAATCTAGACAATCTCTTTACCCTTGTCCATGAGACAGGTCACAGTATGCACTCGAGCTATACTCGAGAAACCCAACCTTATGTTTACGGAGATTATTCTATCTTCTTGGCTGAGATTGCCTCAACGACTAACGAAAATATCTTGACAGAGAAATTGTTGGAAGAAGTAGAAGACGATGCGACTCGTTTTGCTATTCTCAATAACTTCCTAGATGGTTTCCGTGGAACAGTCTTCCGTCAAACTCAATTCGCTGAGTTTGAACATGCCATTCACCAAGCAGACCAAAATGGAGAAGTCTTGACAAGTGATTTCCTCAATAAACTCTACGCTGACCTGAACCAAGAGTACTATGGACTCAGCAAGGAAGACAATCCTCAGATCCAATACGAGTGGGCACGCATTCCACACTTCTACTATAACTACTATGTTTATCAGTATTCAACTGGTTTTGCAGCCGCTTCAGCCTTGGCTGAAAAGATTGTTCATGGTAGTCAAGAAGACCGTGACCGCTATATCGACTACCTCAAGGCAGGTAAGTCAGACTATCCGCTCAATGTTATGAGAAAAGCGGGAGTGGATATGGAGAAGGAAGACTATCTCAACGATGCCTTTGCAGTCTTTGAACGTCGCTTGAACGAGTTTGAAGCCCTTGTTGAAAAATTGGGACTAGCTTAAGATGGTAGAGTCTTATAGTAAAAATGCCAACCATAACATGCGCCGGCCCGTCGTCAAGGAAGAAATCGTTGAACTCATGCGCCAGCGTCAAAAGCAGGTGACTGGTTCTTTGAAAGAATTGGAAACCTTTGCTCGTAAGGAAAATATTCCTATCATTCCTCATGAAACAGTTGCCTACTTTCGATTTCTCATGGAAAGTCTGCAGCCTAAGAATATTTTGGAAATTGGGACGGCAATTGGCTTTTCAGCCCTCCTGATGGCAGAACATGCGCCAACTGCAAAGATTACAACCATTGACCGTAATCCTGAGATGATAGGCTTTGCCAAGGAAAATTTTGCCCAGTTTGACAGTCGTAAGCAAATCACCCTCTTAGAGGGAGATGCCGTCGATGTTTTGTCTAGCCTGACAGAAACTTATGACTTTGTCTTTATGGATTCGGCTAAGTCCAAGTACATCGTCTTTCTGCCTGAAATCCTCAAACGACTTGAAGTTGGTGGAGTGGTTGTCTTGGATGATATTTTCCAAGGAGGAGATGTTGCCAAGGACATCATGGAAGTCCGCCGTGGTCAACGAACCATTTACCGAGGTTTGCAAAGACTTTTCGACGCAACTTTGGATAATCCAGGTTTAACGGCAACTCTAGTTCCTCTTGGTGATGGCATTCTCATGCTACGAAAGAATGTAGCAGATGTACAGCTACCTGATGATAAATGATTTTCAGAAAAATTTAAGAAATTATAGTAAAATAGATAAAGTAACACTTACCGTAAAAGGAGTAAACATGAAGAAAAAAATTATGGCAGGAGCCATCACACTTTTATCAGTAGCAACACTTGCAGCTTGTTCAAATAGTTCTGAAGGAAAAGATTTGATCAGCATGAAGGGTGATGTGATTACGGAGCATCAATTTTTTGAAGAAGTAAAGAATAATTCAACCGCGCAACAAGTCTTGCTTAATATGACCATCCAAAAAGTATTTGAAAAGCAATATGGATCAGAGGTAACGGATAAAGATGTGGATGACGCCGTTGCTGAGGAACAAAAGAAATACGGGGATAGCTACAACAGTGTACTTCAACGGGCAGGTATGACTGCTGAAACTCGTAAAGCTCAAATTCGTACTAGCAAATTGGTTGAATTGGCAGTTAAGAAAGCTGCCGAGAGTGAATTGACAGATGAGGCTTACCAAAAGGCTTTTGAGTCTTATACACCAGATGTGACAGCTCAAATCATCCGTATGGATAATGAAGACAAGGCGAAAGAAGTGCTTGAAAAAGCGAAAGCAGAAGGTGCAGATTTTGCTCAGTTGGCAAAAGACAACTCTAACGATGATAAGACAAAAGAAAATGGTGGAGAAATCACTTTTGACTCTGCTTCAACAGAACTTCCAGAACAAGTCAAAAAAGCGGCCTTTGCCTTGGATGTGAACGGAGTTTCTGATGTGATTACGGCTACTGGAACACAAGCCTACAGCAATCAATTCTACATCGTTAAAGTAACGAAGAAGACGGAAAAATCTTCTAACTTAGAGGATTACAAAGAAAAATTGAAGACCATCATTTTGACTCAAAAACAAAATGATTCTGCCTTTGTTCAAGGAGTAATTGGTAAAGAATTGCAAGCAGCAAACATCAAGGTCAAAGATCAGGCCTTCCAAAACATCTTCACCCAATACATCGGTGGTGGTGACTCAAGCTCAAGCAGTAGCTCTTCATCTAACTAAGCAATGAAAATACAAATCTCATTTGAGGTTTGTATTTTTTATGCTTGAAGACAAAAAATAAGTAAAATTCGAAGGATTAAAGGATAATAGTTTTTTTCTTTCTGAAAAAGTGGTATAATAACAATCAAAACTAGAAAATAAAACGGAATTAGGGACAACCACCTCTGTTCCTATTAGAGTGGTGAAATATGAAAATTAGTAAAAGGCACCTACTAAACTATTCCATTTTGATTCCTTATTTTCTTCTGTCAATTTTGGGGTTGATTGTAGTTTACTCGACAACGAGTGCAACCCTAATTGAAGAAGGAAAAAGCGCTTTTCAATTGGTACGTAACCAGGGGATTTTCTGGGTAGCTAGTTTGGTTTTGATTGCCTTAATCTATAAATTAAAATTAGGTTTCCTAAGAAATGGGCGTCTCATCTTTATCGTAATGATTGTGGAGATGGTTCTTTTGGCTCTGGCGCGACTGGTCGGAACACCTGTCAATGGAGCATACGGATGGATCTCTGTAGGACCTGTAACGATTCAGCCGGCTGAATACCTTAAGATTATCATCATCTGGTACCTGGCACATCGATTTTCAAAGGAACAGGATGAGATTGCGGTTTATGACTTCCAGGTGTTGACCCAAAATCAATGGCTACCTCGAGCTTTTAACGACTGGCGTTTTGTTCTGCTAGTTCTGATTGGTAGCTTGGGAATTTTCCCAGACTTGGGAAATGCGACCATCTTGGTCTTGGTGGCGCTCATCATGTATACGGTTAGTGGGATCGCCTATCGTTGGTTCTCGACCATTCTGGCTCTCTTGGCAGGGAGCTCAATGTTTGTCTTGTCTGTCATTCGCTTTGTTGGGGTTGAAAAGTTCTCTCAAATTCCTGTATTTGGTTACGTTGCTAAACGTTTTAGTGCATTCTTTAATCCCTTTAATGACTTGGCGGGTGCAGGACACCAGCTCGCAAATTCTTACTATGCAATGGTAAATGGAGGCTGGTTCGGACTGGGATTGGGAAATTCTATCGAGAAGCGTGGTTATCTGCCGGAAGCCCATACGGATTTCGTGTTTTCGATTGTCATCGAAGAGTTTGGATTCGTAGGAGCGAGTATGATTTTGGCTTTACTCTTCTTCTTAATTTTGCGAATCATCTTGGTTGGTATTCGAGCTAAGGATCCCTTTAACTCCATGGTTGCTATCGGTGTCGGAGGGATGATTCTTGTCCAGGTCTTTGTCAATATCGGTGGGATTTCTGGGTTGATTCCTTCTACAGGGGTGACCTTCCCCTTCCTTTCACAAGGTGGGAACAGTCTCCTGGTATTATCCGTAGCCATTGCCCTTGTATTAAATATCGATGCCAGCGAGAAACGTGCTAAACTCATTAGAGAATACGAATCTCAAACTGTTGAAGGTCTGTAAGGATTGTATGGAAAGGAAAAATATATGTCTCTTCAGAAATTAGAAAACTATAGTAATAAAGCCGTCATCCAAGAAGAAGTCTTGATTTTGACGGAGCTGCTAGAAGATATCACAAAAAATATGCTAGCGCCAGAGACCTTTGAAAAAATCATGCAGTTGAAGGAATTATCAACAAATGAAAACTATCAAGGGCTCAATGAACTGGTGACTAGCCTTTCCAATGAAGAAATGATTTACATTTCTCGTTATTTCTCTATCCTTCCACTCTTGATTAATATATCTGAGGATGTGGACTTAGCCTATAAAATTAACCACCAGAACAATGTGGACCAAGACTATCTAGGGAAATTGTCTACAACCATAAAGATGGTAGCCGAAAAAGAAAATGCAGCTGAAATTTTAGAAAAGTTAAATGTCGTTCCTGTCTTGACCGCCCATCCAACGCAAGTACAACGCAAGAGTATGCTGGACTTGACCAACCATATCCATACGCTCTTGCGTAAGTACCGTGATGTCAAACTAGGCTTGATTAATAAAGAAAAATGGAACATGGATCTCCGTCGTTACATTGAAATTATCATGCAAACAGACATGATTCGTGAGAAGAAGTTGAAAGTAACCAACGAAATCACGAACGTGATGGAGTACTATCAAAGTTCCTTCCTGAATGCTGTTCCGCGTTTAACGGCTGAATATAAGAAACTAGCTAAAGAACAAGGAATTGAGCTCCAACATCCAAAACCAATTACTATGGGGATGTGGATTGGAGGAGACCGTGATGGAAATCCTTTCGTAACAGCGGAAACCCTCAATAAATCAGCTTTGACTCAGTGCGAAGTCATCATGAACTACTACGATGAAAAGATTTATAATCTTTATCGTGAATTTTCACTGTCAACCAGTATTGTGAATGTCAGTGATAAAGTTCGTGAGATGGCGCTGAAGTCACAAGATAACTCCATTTATCGCGAAAAAGAACTCTATCGTCGTGCTCTTTTTGATATCCAAGCTAAGATGCAGGCAACTAAGGCTTATCTCATTGAAGATAAGGATCTTCAGCCTAGATATGCTACTGCAGATGAATTTTATCAAGACTTGTTGGCCATTCGAGATTCTCTCCTTGAGAACAAAGGGGAATACCTGATTTCAGGAGAATTTGTTGAACTGATGCAAGCCGTTGAAATCTTTGGCTTCTACCTTGCTTCTATCGATATGCGCCAAGACTCTAGTGTTCATGAAGCCTGTGTGGCTGAATTGTTAGCATCTGCTGGCATCAACGACCATTATAGCGATCTCTCTGAAGATGAAAAATGCGCCCTCCTCTTAAAAGAGTTGGAAGAAGATCCTCGTATCCTCTCAGCTACTCATGCTGAAAAGTCAGAACTGCTTGAGAAAGAATTGTCTATCTTCAAAACTGCTCGCAAGTTGAAGGATAAACTGGGTGAAAATGTCATTCGCCAAACTATCATCTCTCACGCGACAAGTGTATCTGATATGCTAGAATTAGCCATCATGCTCAAGGAAGTCGGCTTGGTGGATGCTCAAAAAGCGCGCGTTCAGATTGTTCCCCTCTTTGAAACGATTGAAGACTTGGATCACTCGGAAGAAACCATGAGAAGATATTTCTCTCTTCCATTGGCTAAAAAATGGATTGCTTCAAAAGACAACTACCAAGAAATCATGCTTGGCTACTCCGATAGTAATAAAGACGGTGGTTATTTATCATCGTGTTGGACACTCTACAAAGCTCAACAACAACTGACTGCTATCGGGGATGAATTTGGCGTTAAGGTCACCTTCTTCCATGGACGTGGTGGTACTGTTGGTCGAGGTGGTGGTCCAACTTATGAAGCCATTACATCTCAACCGCTCAAGTCTATCAAGGACCGTATCCGTCTGACTGAGCAAGGAGAAGTGATTGGAAACAAATACGGCAACAAAGACGCTGCCTACTATAATCTTGAAATGTTGGTTTCTGCAGCCATTAACCGTATGATTACCAAGAAGAAGAGCGATACCAACACGTCAAATCGTTATGAAGCTGTTATGGATCAAGTGGTGGACCGTAGCTACGATATCTACCGTGATTTGGTCTTTGGAAATGAACATTTCTATGACTATTTCTTCGAGTCAAGCCCAATCAAGGCTATTTCAAGCTTCAATATTGGTTCGCGTCCAGCAGCTCGTAAGACCATCACTGAAATCGGTGGTCTACGTGCCATTCCTTGGGTCTTCTCATGGTCACAAAGTCGTGTCATGTTCCCAGGATGGTATGGTGTGGGATCAAGCTTTAAAGAGTTCATAGATAAAGATCCGAAGAATATCGAGTTTCTTCATGACATGTACCAAAACTGGCCTTTCTTCCAATCTCTTCTTTCCAATGTAGACATGGTCTTATCTAAGTCTAACATGAACATTGCTTTTGAATATGCTAAGCTCTGTGAAGATGAAGAAGTGCAGGCTATCTACTACACTATTTTAGATGAATGGCAATTGACTAAGGACGTTATTTTAGCTATCGAAGGCTATGACGAACTCTTGGCAGAAAACTCTTACCTAAAAGACAGTCTAAACTATCGTATGCCTTACTTTAACATCCTTAACTACATCCAGTTGGAGTTGATCAAACGTCAACGTCGTGGTGAATTGTCAGCAGACGAAGAAAAACTGATCCATACAACTATCAACGGAATTGCAACCGGTTTGCGTAATTCAGGCTGATATTCTACAAACTTCCTCTTTTTTCAAGGGGAAGTTTTTGAATTGTTTAAAAAATTCTAAAAATAATCTTGACAAGTAGTTGAAAAATGATATAATTTAAACATTCAGAAAGTAATCATGCTCATTTTTAAGAGAGTCTGTGGTTGGTGGAAGCAGATAGATGAAAGTGATGAAAATTGGGCTGAATGTTATAAAGAATTTGAAATCATAAAAATTCGGTGAGCACACCTTACAGTGCAACTCGTTATTGCGAGAAAGAGCGATAGGGATATTCCCTATAATTGAGGTGGCACCGCGCATCGACGTCCTCACACAAGTTTTTTGTGTGAGGACTTTTTCTATTGGGAGGAAAGATATTGGAATTTAAACGATGGCATCGCTTGTTTTGTTGAAAAGAGCATTATACAAGTGATTTAAAAGGAGAAAGAATATGAAAAATAAACGTTTAATGGGAATTATCGCTGGATTAGCAGTATTGGTGGTGGCTAGCTTGATTTATTCATCAATGAACAAGCCAGCAACTAAGGAAGAGCAAAAGGTCGCTAAGGTTGGTGTCCTTCAATTTGTTAGTCACCCATCCTTGGACTTGATTTACCAAGGGATTCAAGATGGACTAGCTGAAGAAGGCTATAAGGACGACCAAGTAAAAATCGACTTTATGAACTCTGAAGGCGATCAGAGCAAGGTTGCAACCATGAGTAAACAATTGGTGGCAAATGGAAACGACGTTGTTGTTGGGATTGCAACACCAGCAGCTCAAGGACTCGCTAGTGCTACAAAAGACCTACCAGTTATCATGGCTGCTATTACAGACCCAATCGGTGCTAACTTGGTCAAGGATTTGAAAAAACCAGGTGGCAACATCACAGGGGTATCAGACCACAACCCAGCTGAACAGCAAGTGGAATTGATTAAAACTTTGACACCAAATGTCAAAACAATCGGCGCTCTCTACTCAAGTAGCGAAGATAACTCAAAAACACAGGTAGAAGAATTCAAGGCTTATGCTGAAAAAGCAGGTTTGACAGTCGAAACATTTGCCGTTCCATCGACTAACGAAATTGCTTCAACAGTTAATGTCATGACAAGTAAGGTTGATGCGATTTGGGTTCCAATTGACAACACCATTGCATCCGCATTCTCAACAGTTGTTTCAAGCAATCAAACAGCTAAAAAGCCAATCTACCCAAGTGCCACTGCCATGGTAGAAGCAGGTGGATTAGCATCTGTAGTAGTTGACCAACACGATCTTGGAGTGGCTACTGGTAAAATGATTGCCAAAGTTTTGAAAGGTGAAAAACCAGCTGATACGCCAGTTAATGTCTTTTCAACTGGTAAGTCAGTGATCAACAAAAAACTAGCACAGGAACTTGGCATCACAATCCCTGAGTCCGTTCTAAAAGAAGCGGGGCAAGTGATTGAATAAGGATAAAGGGGGAGTTGGAGACATCTCCTCCCATTTTTACTAAAGAAAGAAATGAGTGAAAGATTATGATAGTATCCATTATTTCTCAGGGGATGGTCTGGGCGATTCTAGGTTTGGGAATCTTTATGACTTTCCGAATTTTGAATTTTCCAGATATGACTACTGAGGGCTCTTTTCCTCTAGGGGGAGCAGTAGCTGTAACCTTGATAACGCAGGGAGTTAACCCATTTTTAGCAACCCTAGCTGCAGTAGGGGCGGGCTGTCTAGCTGGAATGGCGACGGGACTCTTATATACTAAAGGAAACATTCCAACCCTCTTATCAGGAATTTTAGTAATGACTTCTTGCCATTCCATCATGCTCATGATTATGGGACGTGCCAATCTGGGGCTTCTTGGAACCAAGCAAATTCAGGATGTCTTGCCTTTTGATTCAGACCTTAACCAACTCCTGACTGGATTAATCTTTGTAGCTCTTGTTATTGGCCTCATGCTCTTTTTCCTTGATACCAAACTAGGCCAAGCCTACATCGCTACAGGTGATAATCCTGATATGGCTCGTAGCTTTGGTATCAATACGGGTCGTATGGAACTCATGGGTTTGGTTCTCTCAAATGGGATTATCGCGCTTGCAGGGGCCTTAATTGCTCAACAAGAAGGATACGCAGATGTTTCCCGAGGAATCGGCGTGATTGTCGTAGGGCTTGCTAGCTTGATTATTGGTGAGGTTTTGTTCAAGAGTTTGACCTTGGCAGAGCGACTCATAACCATCGTTGTAGGGTCTATTGCTTATCAGTTCCTCGTCTGGGGAGTGATTGCTCTTGGCTTTAACACCAGCTATTTAAGACTCTACAGCGCCTTGATTTTGGCAGTTTGTCTTATGATTCCAACCTTCAAAAGCAAATACCTGAAAGGAGTCAAGTTTAGCAAATGACAGCAATTGTAGAATTAAAAAATGCTACCAAAGTCATCACGAATGGCTTTGACGAGGAAAAAATCATTCTGAATGATGTTTCTCTTGAAATTTTCGAACATGATTTCATTACCATCCTAGGGGGAAATGGAGCAGGAAAGTCAACGCTTTTTAACACTATTGCAGGTACCCTGCCTTTAACAAGTGGAAGTATCCGTATCATGGGCGAGGATGTGACGCATTTTTCACCTGAAAAGCGGGCTAAGTACTTGTCTCGTGTCTTTCAGGATCCTAAAATGGGTACGGCTCCCCGTATGACAGTGGCGGAAAATCTTTTGATTGCCAAGTTTCGTGGTGAGAAGAGAGGACTCCTGCCTAGAAGGCTTTCAAGCCATAGGGAAGAGTTTCAGGCTACCATTGAAAAAGTGGGAAATGGTCTTGAAAAGCATCTAGATACTCCGATTGAGTTTCTATCAGGTGGACAACGTCAGGCCTTGAGTCTCTTGATGGCAACCTTGAAGCGACCAGAGTTGCTCTTGTTGGATGAACACACAGCAGCCCTTGACCCAAAAACAAGTGTGGCCTTGATGGAATTAACAGATGACTTTGTCAACAAGGATCATCTAACAGCCTTGATGATTACCCACCATATGGAAGATGCATTAAAGTATGGAAATCGTCTGATAGTCATGAAGGAAGGCCGAATCATCCAAGACCTTAATAAAGAAGAAAAAGCTAAGATGAAAATTTCAGACTACTATCAATTATTTGAATAGATGAGTTAAATTATCATCAAAAATAGTGAAGAAAAGCTTAGAAACCTGGAAGTGTTTCTGAGTTTTTTATCTCCCATTTTAATATGGAAAAATATAGCAAAGAGAATTCTGGAAAGCGTATGAAATGGTTTACTTTTTTTCAGAAATAAGCTATACTAGTTAACGTAAAACTATGATAAGATGGAGGTATTGTGTATGGTTGACAAGCAAGTTATTGAAGAAATCAAAAACAATACCAACATTGTGGAAGTCATAGGTGATGTGATTTCTTTACAGAAGGCTGGACGGAACTATTTAGGGCTCTGTCCTTTTCATGGTGAGAAGACCCCCTCTTTCAACGTTGTGGAAGACAAGCAGTTTTATCATTGCTTCGGCTGTGGTCGTTCAGGAGATGTCTTTAAGTTCATCGAAGAATACCAAGGCGTATCCTTTATGGAAGCCGTTCAGCTCTTAGGGGAGCGCGTTGGTATTCAACTAGCTATGCCTGTCCAGTCTCGTCCTCAACAAGCTTCCCCTCATCAAGCTCTATATGATATGCATGAAGAAGCTGCCCGTTTTTACCATGCAATTCTCATGACGACCAAGATGGGAGAAGAAGCAAGGGATTATCTCTATAAACGTGGATTGACAGATGATGTTCTGAAGCACTTCCAGATTGGACTGGCTCCAGCCGAGAGAACCTATCTTTATCAACGTTTGGCTGACAAGTTTGAGGAAAAGGACTTATTGGATTCTGGCCTGTTTTACCTGTCAGATGGCAATCAGTTTTATGATACTTTTTTCGGACGGATCATCTTTCCTTTGACCAATGACAAGGGGCAGGTTATTGCTTTTTCAGGTCGTATCTGGCAAGAAACGGATAGTCAGACTGCCAAGTACAAAAATAGTCGCTCGACTGCAATTTTTAACAAGAGTTACGAATTGTATCATTTGGACAAGGCAAAAAAGGGAACAGGTAAGATTACAGAGCTCTATCTAATGGAAGGCTTCATGGATGTGATCGCAGCCTACCGTGCTGGTATAGAAAATGCTGTAGCTTCCATGGGAACGGCCTTAAGCAAGGAGCATGTTGACCACCTCAAACGCTTTACCAAAAAAATTATTCTCAGCTATGATGGCGACAAGGCAGGGCAGGCAGCAACAGCCAAGGCTCTAGAGGAGTTAAAAGACTTTTCAGTGGAGGTTGTTCGAGTACCTGATGCCATGGACCCAGATGAGTATTTGCAAAAGAATTCTGCTGAAGACCTGGCCTACCTCTTAACAAAGACTCGTATCAGTCCTATAGAGTTCTATATTCACCAACTCAAGCCAGAAAATAGTGATAACTTGCAGGCGCAAATCGAGTTCATTGAAAAGATTGCGCCCCTAATCGCCAAAGAAAGGTCTATCACTGCCCAGAATTCTTATATCCACATTCTGGCGGATAATCTACCTTCTTTTGATTACCAGCAGGTGGAGCAGATTGTAAATGAAAGTCGCATTGTTCAGAGGCAGGAAAGAGTCAAAGAGGAGCAACCTCCAGCAGCGATTAGTATACCTGTAACGCGACAATTGACAGCAGTCATGAGAGCAGAGGCTCATCTCCTCTATAGGATGGCTGAGAACCCAGTTGTGTTAAACGACTACCGATTAAGAGAAGATTTTTTCTTTGATACCCCAGAATTTCAGATTCTTTACGAATTATTAAGTGAGCAGGGAGAAATCGGCTCAGAGGAGCTTTCTCATCAGACACCTGAGGTTGAAAATGCTTGGTACCACGTGCTTAGCCTGGATTTGCCAGCTGAGATGTCGCCTCAGGAGCTAGTGGAAGTCGAAGCGACTCGAAACCGTGCTCTCCTCAGCAAGGACAACTTAAGAATTAAAAAGAAAGTGCAGGAAGCTAGTCATGTAGGAGATACAGACACAGCCTTGGAAGAATTGCAACGATTGATTTCCCAAAAGAGAAGAATGGAGTAATAATGGCAACAAAACAAAAAGAAGTAACTACATTTGATGTGCAAGTAGCAGACTTTATCCGTAACCACAAAAAAACAGGAACAGCAACAGATGACGAAATCAATACAAGTCTGGTTATTCCCTTTACTTTAGATGCAGACGGTATTGAAGACCTTTTGCAACGGATCCAAGATGCTGGAATTTCTATCACAGACAACGAAGGAAATCCAAGTGCGCGTGTGCTTAGTGCAGAAGAAGAACCAGAACTCAGTGATGAGGACTTGATTGGCTCAACTTCTGCCAAGGTTAATGACCCAGTCCGTATGTATTTGAAGGAAATCGGGGTCGTTCCTCTCTTGACCAACGAAGAGGAAAAAGAATTGGCCCTAGCAGTTGAGGCTGGTGATATCGAAGCCAAACAACGTCTTGCAGAAGCCAACCTTCGTTTGGTGGTTTCGATTGCTAAGCGCTACGTAGGGCGTGGCATGCAGTTTCTTGACTTGATCCAAGAAGGAAACATGGGCTTGATGAAGGCTGTTGACAAGTTTGACTATTCAAAAGGATTTAAGTTTTCAACTTACGCAACTTGGTGGATTCGTCAGGCAATCACTCGTGCCATCGCTGACCAGGCTCGTACCATTCGTATTCCTGTCCACATGGTTGAAACCATTAACAAGCTTGTCCGTGAACAGCGTAATCTCCTTCAAGAATTAGGGCAAGATCCAACTCCTGAACAAATCGCTGAGCGTATGGATATGACACCTGACAAGGTCCGCGAAATTCTAAAAATCGCTCAAGAACCAGTATCGCTTGAAACACCGATTGGTGAAGAGGACGATAGCCATCTTGGGGACTTTATCGAAGACGAAGTGATTGAAAATCCAGTAGACTACACAACTCGAATCGTTTTGCGTGAGCAGTTGGATGAGGTTTTGGATACTCTAACAGACCGTGAAGAAAACGTCTTGCGCTTGCGCTTCGGGCTAGATGATGGAAAAATGCGTACTCTTGAAGATGTTGGTAAAGTCTTTAACGTGACTCGTGAGCGTATCCGTCAGATTGAGGCTAAGGCTTTGAGAAAATTGCGTCAACCAAGTCGCAGCAAACCCCTTCGTGATTTTATTGAAGACTAAGAGTGAGGAATAACATGGCTTATACAGAAGAGCAAATTGAAACGATCAAAACACGCATTTTAAATGCCTTGGAAGAGGTCATTGACCCTGAGTTGGGAATTGATATTGTCAACCTAGGTTTGATTTATGAGATTCGTTTTGATGGTGAAACAGGTCACACGGAAATTGATATGACCTTGACAACTATGGGCTGCCCACTGGCTGACCTCTTAACAGACCAGATACACGATGCGATGACAGAGGTGCCTGAGGTAACCAATATTGAAGTCAAATTGGTCTGGTATCCAGCCTGGACGGTTGAAAAAATGAGTCGCTATGCGCGTATCGCCCTAGGAATTAAGTAATCGATTGGAAAATTACGAGAGACGATTGGAAAAGAGAGGGGCTCCTCCATTTTCCTCTGGTCTCTTCTTTCTTTTACTGATTTTCTTGAAATAAAATGGTATAATGAGTAGTATGGAAAACAAAAAATTGCGTATTAATATGCTAAGTTCAAGTGAAAAAGTGGCTGGTCAAGGAGTGTCAGGAGCCTACCGTGAATTGGTGAGTCTCCTTCATCGTGATGCCAAAGATCAGTTGATTGTTACGGAGAATCTTCCTGTAGAGGCAGATGTAACCCACTTTCACACCATTGATTTCCCTTATTATTTATCCACATTTCAAAAGAAACGCTCTGGGAGAAAGGTTGGCTATGTGCATTTCTTGCCTGAGACGCTCGAGGGGAGTTTGAAAATTCCATTTTTCTTAAAAGGAATTGTCAAACGCTATGTTTTTTCCTTTTACAATCGGATGGAACACTTGGTGGTGGTCAATCCCATGTTTATCGAAGATCTAGTGGCTGCGGGTATTCCACGAGAAAAAATAACTTATATCCCCAATTTTGTAAACAAAGAAAAATGGCATCCATTACCAGCTGAACAGGTTGCACAACTTCGTGAAGAAATGGATCTCGCCAAAGATCAGTTTGTCGTGGTTGGTGCGGGTCAGGTTCAGAAACGAAAAGGAATAGATGACTTTATCCGTCTTGCTGAAGAATTGCCAGAAATTACCTTTATCTGGGCTGGTGGTTTTTCATTTGGTGGAATAACAGATGGTTATGAACGCTATAAGAAGATTATGGACAATCCACCTAAAAATCTAATTTTCCCAGGTATTGTGTCACCGGAGAGGATGCGGGAACTGTATGCTTTAGCTGATTTGTTCTTACTACCTAGCTATAATGAACTATTCCCTATGACCATCTTAGAGGCAGCTAGTTGCGAGGCTCCTATTATGTTAAGGGATTTGGACCTGTATAAGGTCATTCTTGAGGGAGATTATCGTGCTACAAGTGATGTCTCTGAGATGAGAGAAGCAATCCTAGAATACAAAGAAAATCCTGAAGCGTTGAAAGAATTGAAAGAAAAAGCTAAAAGGATATCCAAGCAGTATTCAGAAGAGCGTTTACTGGGAATTTGGTTAAAATTTTATCGGGAACAGGCTGCTCTAGGTAAAAAGTGAGGTAATCTATGCGAATTGGTTTATTTACAGACACCTATTTTCCTCAGGTTTCCGGGGTTGCGACCAGTATTCGAACCTTGAAGACAGAGCTTGAGAAGCAAGGCCATGCAGTTTTTATCTTTACAACAACAGATAAAGATGTGAACCGCTACGAGGATTGGCAAATTATTCGAATTCCGAGTGTTCCTTTCTTTGCATTTAAAGATCGACGATTTGCCTATCGAGGTTTTACAAAGGCACTTGAAATCGCCAAGCAGTATCAGCTCGATATCATTCATACCCAGACAGAATTTTCACTTGGATTATTAGGGATTTGGATCGCACGAGAATTGAGAATTCCTGTTATCCATACCTACCATACCCAGTACGAAGACTATGTGCATTATATTGCTAAGGGGATGTTGATTCGTCCAAGTATGGTAAAATATCTGGTACGTGGTTTCCTTCGTGATGTAGATGGAGTAATCTGTCCTAGCGAGATTGTCCGGGACCTTTTATCTAAATACAAAGTGAAGGTTGAAAAACGTGTCATTCCAACCGGAATTGAGCTAGCTAAGTTTGAACGACCTGAGATTAAAGAGGAAAACTTGAAAGAACTTCGTTCGAAGTTAGGTATTCAGGAAGACGAGAAAATGCTACTGAGCCTTTCGCGTATTTCTTACGAGAAGAATATCCAAGCAGTTCTAGATGCTTTTGCTGAAGTATTGAAAGAAGAAGATAAAGTAAAGCTGGTCGTTGCTGGAGACGGTCCTTATCTGGACAGCCTGAAAGAGCAAGCAGTGAAATTAAACCTGCAAAAACATGTGATTTTTACAGGGATGATTGCTCCAAGTGAGACAGCCTTATACTATAAGGCTGCAGATTTCTTCATCTCTGCCTCTACTAGTGAAACCCAAGGATTAACTTATCTAGAGAGTTTAGCCAGTGGAACGCCCGTCATTGCTCATGGCAATCCTTATCTTGATAACCTGATCAGTGACAAAATGTTTGGAACCCTCTACTATGGAGAACAGGAGTTAGCAGGGGCCATCCTTGAAGCCTTAATCGCTACTCCGGATATGTCTGAACAAAAGTTGGCGGATAAGTTGTACGAAATTTCGGCTGAAAATTTTGGAAAACGAGTACATGAGTTTTACCTTGATGCCATTATCTCAAATAACTTTGAACATGAATTGCATGATGGAAAACCTGTCAGTCAGCGCTTTTTGAAAACGATTTTATATCTACCCCAACAGGCTGTTACAAGTCCAGTAAAAGAGTCTAAGCGTATTTTGCGGGCTTCTCGGAAGCAATTATCCAGCATCAGAGATTATTGGAAAGATGAATTCAAATAATAGAATAAGAGGAAAATATTATGAAAAAATTAATGCGAAGTGGAAAAAACCAAATAATTGGTGGAGTCTGTGCAGGAGTTGCCCATTATTTTGATATTGACCCAACAATTGTTCGTGTTGTTTGGGGTGTTCTTGCATTTTGTTATGGAGCAGGAATCCTTGCTTACATCATTTTATGGGTGGTTGCACCGGTTTCAACAGACTATTAATTTAGAATTATAAAGTGAAAAGGAGAAGTTATGGCTTTTGGAGATAATGGAAAACGTAAAAAAACATTGTTTGAGAAAGTGACACTTGTTGTCGTGCTCATCATGTTGTTTGTAACCCTTGCTGGTATCTTTGCAACTGCGTTTGGAGCTTTTAGCAGATTCTAAGCAAGCTAAGAGGATAGAAACAATAACTAATGACTGGGTTCTCCCAGCCTTTTTAAAGTGAGAAGAAATATGAGTATGTTTTTAGATACAGCCAAGATCAAGGTCAAGGCTGGTAATGGTGGCGATGGCATGGTTGCTTTTCGCCGTGAAAAATATGTCCCGAATGGTGGCCCTTGGGGCGGTGATGGTGGACGTGGAGGTAATGTTGTTTTCGTGGTAGACGAAGGCTTGCGTACCTTGATGGATTTCCGCTATAACCGTCATTTCAAGGCTGATTCCGGTGAAAAAGGGATGACCAAAGGAATGCACGGACGTGGTGCAGAAGACCTTCGTGTTCGTGTGCCACAGGGAACTACTGTACGTGATGCAGAAACAGGTAAAGTCATTACAGACTTGATTGCACATGGTCAAGAATTTATCGTGGCTCATGGCGGTCGAGGTGGTCGTGGGAATATCCGTTTTGCAACACCAAAAAATCCTGCACCTGAAATCTCTGAGAATGGAGAGCCAGGTCAAGAACGTGAGTTACAACTGGAATTGAAAATCTTAGCAGATGTTGGTCTAGTCGGTTTCCCATCTGTCGGCAAGTCAACTTTGCTCAGTGTCATCACTTCAGCCAAACCCAAAATCGGTGCCTACCACTTTACGACGATTGTCCCTAATTTGGGAATGGTTCGTACGCAGTCAGGTGAATCTTTTGCAGTAGCAGACCTTCCAGGTTTGATTGAAGGTGCCAGTCAAGGTGTTGGTCTTGGAACCCAGTTCCTTCGACATATCGAACGCACTCGAGTTATCCTCCATGTCATCGATATGTCTGCTAGCGAAGGTCGTGATCCTTATGAGGATTACCTTGCTATCAATAAGGAATTGGAATCCTATAACCTTCGTCTCATGGAACGTCCGCAGATCATTGTGGCCAACAAGATGGATATGCCTGAAAGTCAGGAAAATCTTAAAGCCTTCAAGGAAAAGTTGGCAGCAAACTACGACGAGTTTGAGGAACTTCCAGCCATCTTCCCTATTTCTGGATTGACCAAGCAAGGTTTGGCTACACTTTTGGATGCGACAGCTGAATTGTTAGACAAGACTCCAGAATTTCCGATTTATGATGAATCCGATATGGAAGAAGAGGCATACTACGGCTTTGATGAGGAAGAAAAAGCCTTTGAGATTAGTCGTGATGATGATGCGACATGGGTACTTTCTGGTGAAAAACTCATGAAACTCTTTAACATGACCAACTTTGACCGTGACGAATCAGTTATGAAATTTGCTCGCCAGCTTCGTGGTATGGGGGTTGACGAAGCCCTTCGTGCGCGTGGAGCCAAAGATGGTGATTTGGTCCGAATCGGTAAATTTGAGTTTGAATTTGTAGACTAGGAGATTGATATGGGAGATAAACCGATATCATTCCGAGATGCAGATGGAAATTTTGTTTCTGCAGCAGATGTGTGGAATGAAAAGAAACTAGAAGAATTGTTTAATCGTCTCAACCCTAAACGTGCTCTTCGATTGGCACGCACAAAGAAAGAAGAAACACAGTCCAAGAAATAAAAAATTCCCGTGATCTTTTGATCACGGGATTTGTGTTATTCGCCAAAGAAAAATGGTGGTGCGTATTTTTTAAGGCTTTCAAAACAAGCTTGCGCTTTTGTAGCATCTTCACAGATAATCATGCAGACATCATCTCCACAAAGCGTTGCAATGACATCTGGAAAGTCCAAGGAATCAATTACAGATCCAAATGATTGGGCTAAACCGGGTAAAGTTTTCAAAATAACTTGGTGTTGGACAGGACGCAACATAACAAGAGCATCTTCCATATAATTTTCGAGACGTTTTTCCCACTTGGAGATAGAGCCTGTATTTAACACGTAGTAAGAATTATCTTCTTCTCGTACTTTTGAAAGGTTCATGGTTTTGATATCGCGTGATAAGGTTGCCTGTGTAACTTGGATATCGTTTTCGGCTAACAAGGCTTGCAATTCCGCTTGGGTATGGATTTTGTTTTTTGAAACGAGGGCACGAATAAGTTGGTGTCTGTGTTCAGATTTGTTCATAAGTGTTAATAGCTCCTTTTATGAGGGAATAGTGATAGTAGACTGTGCTAAATCAACAGTCAAGTGATAGTCTGTATTATCTCGAATTGTAATCTCAAAGTCTGTTGTGTAGAGAACCAAGCGGAGAGTGTCTCCTTCTTTAAGTTTGTAAATAGTTGGTTGGAGCTCTAGCTTGAAGTCCATCCATTCATTTGGTTGAATTTCTTCGATTGTCAAGAGATCATTTCGGTTTTGAAGATTGAGGTAGCCTTTGGTGATGACACGTTGGGAACTTGGGTTGAATGGCAGCTCACAGAGATTTTCTAACATGTGGTAACGACCATTGTCAATGGTTCGGACTGATTGAACCGCTGGATAGGGTTGAAGGTACTTCTGTTGTCCTAGTTGGAGGACTTGAGCAGACAATAAGCCCTTGTTTGTACTTGATTTGACACGAAGTTTCAGTTCCACTCGACCATTTAAGTGGATGTCATTGGTCACCGGAAGGTCAATAGTGATTTGATTGGCTTTTCCCTGGTAAAGTTCTGTGTTGAAGGTCTGGTAAGTCTTGCCATAACGCTCAAAATCTTTTTGATCATACTGGTTTTGAATTACCTTTTCTTCAACTCCAAGAGAGAAGGTATGCAGTTTATTCTGTTTGCCAAAGTTATCAAGACTTTGCCATCTTTGCGGTGCGATATTGTCCTGCCAGATAACAGTCGGAAGTTGATAGCCTGAGTCAAGTCCTAACAATTTCTTACTTAACAAGGCATTCATGGACTCGCGGAAGTCGATCGACTGCCAGTTGTTCATATAAACATGGGCACCATGATGGAAAAAGAGGTGCTTATTGATATGGCTAGGAAGGGCATGAAACATCTGGTAAACGTGAAGTGGTTTGACATTCCAATCCTGGGAACCATGCGTAAAGACGACCTCAGCTTGAACCTTGTGAGTATTGAGTAGATAGTTGCGGTCATGCCAAAACTGGTTGTAGTCACCAGTCTTGCGATCTAATTGTTTTTTTACCTTCTCTAAGTCTGCCTGATGAGCTTCATTGCCACGAATATAGTCACCAGCTTGGAGGTTGCGGGAGTAGGTCAATTCAGCAAGTGAGTCAAAATCCTCACCTGGATAACCACCTGGGCTGGTCACCAAACCATTTTCCCGATAGTAGTTGTACCATGAGGAAATACCTGCTTCTGCGATGATGACCTCTAAGCCATCAACACCAGTGGTCGCAAGTCCATTGGACATGGTCCCTAGATAGGAAATACCTGTTGTTGCGACTTTACCGTTTGACCAATCAGCCTTGACTTGCCGTTTGCGCGTGTGATCCGTGAAAGCACGGCAACGACCATTAAGCCAGTCAATTACATTTTTATATGCTTCAATTTGCTGGTAGTCCCCATTGGTCATGAGACCTTGGGAATCCCTGGTACCAACACCCGATACATAGAGATTGGCAAATCCTCGTGGGAGGAAGTAGTCATTTAGAGTATATGAGCTATTGATATGAGATAGCTTTTCTTCAGTTTCAGAGACGAGTTCAGCTTGACCGAGAGGCTCGACTAAATTCAGCTTAGGCTCCTCAAGCTGGATGGTGTGGGCAGGTTTGACCTCAAGCTCCCCTTCCATTTTGTAGAGAGCTTTATCGCTAGCTTTGACGTTGGTTCCTTGGTGATAAGGGCTGGCAGTCATAACTGAAGGAATTTGCCCATCATAACGCGGGCGAATAATGCTGACCTTGACTAAGTCAGGGAGACCATCTTTATCAGTATCCACACGACTCTCGACATACACGACTTCACGAATGACATCATGAGTAGAGAAGGTCGCCAAGCTCTTACCGTTAAAGTAGTGGTAGTGATTGTCTTCTGAAATGAGTCCGTCACTAACAAGTTGGTCGATGAGCGTATTTCCTTTTTTCGTTCGCGTATTGAGTAACTGATAAAGATTTTCGATGAGATCTCCATAAACAATAGGAAATCCAGTTTCTTTACGGAATTGTTCGGCGTCCTCAAAGTCAACAAGATAGTTAAACCCTAAAAGTTGAAAAACTACAGTGTAGAAAACATCAGCAGTTAATTCACGCTCTGATTGGAAAAAAGTTAATAGATCTGTTTCGTTATCCGCGGCCAAAGTGGATAAGGCATAATCCGTGTTAGAATAAGTGAAAAAACTCCATCGGATGAAGTCTTCAAATTGCTTTTTTAAGGGCAGTTGAGGTGACAATTCCAGATCAAGACTTGCTAGTTCATCTAATTGTTGAGAACTAGTGGTCGGAAGATAGCTAAATTGATTAAAACGCATGGTTCTCTCCTTTGAAAACAGACTGAATTTATTATATCAAAAAATAAGGAAAAATGGAATAAATAAACTTTAATGCAAGAAATTTCGTGGAGCGGAATACCTGTTTAGTAAGTTATTATAAAATGGTGAATAAATACTATAATAAAAAGCCCTTTCTTAGAATTTTTTATATGTGAAATTGCATATAGAGTCCGGCTTTATTATACTTTACTTAGTATAAAAATGTCTAAAATGATATTCAAATCCATCTTATAATATTAAAAATTAAAGGGAAGAAAGACGGAGAGGGTGTAAATGCTGATGTTGAAAAGAAAGCATCCGAGTAGCTTCAATATCCAACTTTAAATGGTATAATAGTAGTAAAACGAGAGCAAGGAGGAGAAGAAATGATTGCACAGCTCGATACCAAGACTGTTTATAGTTTTATGGAAAGTATGGTTTCGATTGAAAAATACGTACAAATGGCTAAAGAATACGGCTATTCTCACCTTGCTATTATGGATGTGGATAATCTCTATGGAGCCTATCATTTTCTAGAAGTGACTCGTAAGCATGGCATTCGACCTTTAATTGGTCTAGAAATGACCTTGATCAAAGATGAGAAGAGTATTCCTCTCCGTTTTCTAGCCCTATCTACTAAAGGCTATCAAGAGTTGATGAAGTTATCCACTTTAAAAATGACTGGACGGAAAAATTGGTCTGACTTCACCTCCCACCTCGAAGATGTTGCTATTATTGTTCCCTATTTTAATGGGGTCGAACAGTTAGATTTAGGCTATGACTATTATATCGGTGTCAGTCCAGATACTCCTCAAGAAGTCTTTACTAGATCCATTCTTCCACTGTATCAAGTCAACTCTTTTGAAAAAGAAGATATCCAAGTTTTACAAATCTTGTCAGCAGTCAAGGATAATGTCAGCCTAAGAGAAGTGGATCTGCATTCACAACAAGGAATATTTCTACCTGCCTCAGACTTGGAAGCACGTTTTATGAATCGCTTCCCTCAGGCGCTTGCCAATCTCCAGGATTTGATAGAGAATGTAAGCTATCAAATCGACCCAAGTTTAAAACTTCCTCGCTTTAATCCTGAAAGACCAGCAGTAGAAGAACTTCGAGCGAGGGCTGAGCAAGGCTTGAGTGACAAGGGGCTAACCTCGGCTCTCTATCGTGAGCGACTAAATGAAGAATTAGCTGTGATTCATGATATGGGCTTTGACGACTATTTCCTTGTAGTTTGGGATTTGCTCCGTTTTGGACGTTCCCAAGGATATTATATGGGAATGGGGCGTGGTTCTGCGGTTGGTAGTCTGGTGGCTTACTCACTGGATATTACAGGAATCAACCCGGTTGAAAAGAACTTGATTTTCGAACGCTTTTTAAATCGTGAGCGCTACACCATGCCCGATATCGATATCGACATCCCTGACCTCTATAGGCCGGAGTTCATTCGCTATGTTCGTGATCGGTATGGTAGTCAACATGTGGCACAGATTGTCACTTATTCGACCTTTGGAGCAAAACAGGCAATTCGTGATGTTTTCAAACGTTATGGTGTTCCAGAGTACGAATTAACCAACATTACGAAAAAAATCAGTTTTCGAGATACGCTAACGACAGCCTATGAAAAGAATTTGCAGTTTAGGCAGATTATCAATAGCAAGATTGAATACCAAAAAGCTTTTGAGATTGCTCGAAAGATTGAAGGGTATCCTCGTCAGACCTCTATCCATGCCGCTGGGGTCGTTATGAGTGACCAAGATCTGACAGACTATATCCCGCTCAAATACGGTGAGGATATGCTGATCACCCAATATGATGCACATGCAGTTGAAGCTAATGGCCTTTTAAAAATGGATTTTCTAGGTCTGCGTAACTTGACTTTTGTCCAAAAAATGCAGGAATTACTTGCTGAGTCAGAGGGTGTTCACCTGAAAATCGAAGAGATTGATTTGGAAGACAAGGAAACTCTTGCCCTCTTTGCTGCTGGAAATACCAAGGGGATTTTCCAGTTTGAACAACCTGGTGCCATTAGACTCTTGAAACGAGTTCAGCCACAAGTCTTTGAGGAGGTAGTAGCCACAACCTCGCTCAACAGACCAGGTGCTAGTGATTACATTGATAACTTTGTCGCTCGTAAGCATGGCAAAGAAAAAGTGACAGTACTAGATCCTACCTTGGAGGACATTCTGTCATCAACTTATGGTATCATGCTCTATCAAGAGCAGGTCATGCAGGTAGCTCAGCGATTTGGAGGCTTCAGTCTTGGTAAAGCTGATATTCTCAGACGAGCCATGGGTAAGAAAAATGCTAAAGAGATGCATTTGATGAAGGAAGATTTTATCACGGGAGCTATGAAATTGGGGCATACAGAAGAAAAAGCCAACCAAGTCTTTGCAGTGATGGAAAAATTTGCAGGCTATGGATTTAACAGATCCCACGCCTATGCCTACTCAGCTCTGGCTTTCCAGCTAGCTTATTTCAAGACGCATTATCCTGCTATTTTCTTCCAAGTCATGTTGAATTATTCCAGTAGCGATTACATTGTAGATGCATTGCAGATGGGCTTTGAAGTAGCCCCGTTAGTAATCAATAGCATTCCCTATCACGATAAGATTGCTCAGAAGAAAATCTATCTTGGTCTAAAAGCCATTAAGGGCATGCCAAGAGATTTCTCTTACTGGATCATCGAAAATCGTCCTTTTTCAAGTGTGGAAGATTTCGTCACACGTCTTCCCAAGAATTACAAGAAACTGTCTCTTTTGACTCCTTTGGTTGAATTAGGGCTTTTTGATGAATTTGACAAGAATCGTCAGAAAGTCTTAGTGAACCTACCAAACTTATTTGTTTTTGTTGAGGAGTTAGGTGGACTCTTTGCGGATACAAATTATAGTTGGACTGAAGCTGATGATTTTACTGAGGCAGAGAAATTTTACAAGGAGCAGGAACTGATTGGGGTAGGTATCAGTACCCATCCTCTCCAAACTCTTGCCAAACAAGCCATTTATCCGACGGTGTCAATTGCTAATCTTACTGAGGGAGCTCAAGCTACTCTCCTAGTTGAATTGCAAAAACTAAAAGTGATTCGAACCAAGAAGGGCGAGAACATGGCCTTTCTACAGGTTCATGATAGTAAGTCTCGGATGGATGTGACTGTATTTTCAGACCAATATAGAAAATTCTCCTCTATCCTCTCCGAAGGGAAATTTTACTATATCAATGGGAAGGTTCAATCTCGAGATGGTCGTCTGCAAATGATTGCACAAGATTTGAAAGAAGCAGTGGCGGAACGATTCTGGATCCAAGTTAAAAATCATGAATACGATAAAGAGATTTCAAATATCCTAGAACAATACAAAGGCCCAATTCCTGTCATTATCAGGTGTGAAGAGGAGCAAAAAACGGTTGTTTCTACACGGCATTTTGTAAAAAAAGAGCCTGCTTTACAGGAGAAATTAAAGGAAATTACCATGAAAACGATTTATCGCTAAAAATACGAAAAATAGAAGAATTTTCGATTTAAATGTGGTATAATCAGTAAGAATGTTAAAAGGAAAAGGAGCAAAAACCAAATGAAACGTATTGCTGTTTTGACCAGTGGTGGAGACGCCCCTGGTATGAATGCTGCCATCCGTGCAGTAGTTCGCCAAGCAATCTCAGAAGGAATGGAAGTATTTGGTATCTATGATGGATACGCTGGTATGGTTGCCGGAGAAATTTATCCACTTGATGCTGCTTCAGTAGGAGACATCATTTCACGTGGTGGTACTTTCCTTCACTCTGCTCGTTACCCTGAGTTTGCACAACTTGAAGGTCAACTTAAAGGGATTGAGCAGTTGAAAAAACACGGTATCGAAGGTGTCGTTGTTATCGGTGGTGATGGTTCTTATCACGGAGCTATGCGCTTGACTGAGCATGGATTCCCTGCTATTGGGCTTCCAGGTACAATCGATAACGATATCGTAGGTACTGACTTCACAATCGGATTTGATACTGCAGTTACTACTGCAATGGATGCAATCGATAAAATTCGTGATACATCATCAAGTCACCGTCGTACTTTCGTTGTTGAAGTAATGGGACGTAATGCTGGTGATATCGCACTTTGGGCAGGTATTGCAACTGGTGCTGATGAAATCATTATCCCTGAAGAAGGCTTCAAGATGGAAGATATCGTAGCTAGTATCAAAGCTGGTTATGAATGTGGTAAAAAACACAACATCATCGTTTTGGCCGAGGGAGTTATGTCAGCCGATGAATTCGGTAAGAAACTCAAGGAAGCAGGAGATACTAGTGACCTTCGTGTGACTGAGCTTGGACATATCCAACGTGGTGGTTCACCAACCGCTCGTGACCGTGTATTAGCGTCACGTATGGGAGCACACGCTGTTAAACTTCTCAAACAAGGAATCGGTGGTGTCGCTGTTGGTATCCGTAACGAAAAAATGGTTGAAAACCCAATTCTTGGAACAGCAGAAGAAGGAGCCTTGTTCAGCCTGACAGCTGATGGCAAAATCGTTGTTAACAACCCTCACAAAGCTGACCTTGAACTTGCTAGCTTGAATAAGAGCTTGTCATAATCAACTTTAACTAATCTGGTAAAATGACCATAAAAGGTCAAATTATATAAAGGAGTCACAAATCATGAATAAACGTGTAAAAATCGTTGCAACTTTGGGTCCTGCGGTTGAAATCCGTGGTGGAAAGAAATTCGGTGATGACGGATACTGGGGTGAAAAACTTGACGTTGAAGCTTCAGCAAAAAACATTGCTAAATTGATTGAAGCAGGAGCTAACACTTTCCGTTTCAACTTCTCACACGGTGACCACCAAGAACAAGGTGAACGTATGGCAACTGTTAAACTTGCAGAAAAACTTGCAGGTAAAAAAGTTGGTTTCCTTCTTGATACTAAAGGACCAGAAATCCGTACTGAATTGTTCGAAGGTGAAGCTAAAGAGTACTCATACAAAACTGGTGAAAAAATCCGTGTTGCAACTAAACAAGGAATCAAATCAACTCGTGAAGTGATTGCTTTGAACGTTGCTGGTGCTCTTGATATCTATGATGACGTTGAAGTTGGTCGCCAAGTATTGGTTGACGATGGTAAACTTGGTCTTCGCGTTGTAGAAAAAGACGATGCAACTCGTGAATTTGTAGTTGAAGTGGAAAATGACGGTGTGATCGCTAAACAAAAAGGTGTAAACATCCCTAACACTAAAATTCCTTTCCCAGCTCTTGCTGAACGTGATAACGATGATATCCGCTTTGGTCTTGAACAAGGTATTAACTTCATCGCGATTTCATTCGTACGTACTGCAAAAGACGTTAACGAAGTTCGTGCAATCTGTGAAGAAACTGGTAATGGTCATGTTCAATTGTTCGCTAAAATCGAAAACCAACAAGGTATCGATAACTTGGATGAAATCATTGAAGCTGCTGACGGTATCATGATCGCTCGTGGTGACATGGGTATTGAAGTACCATTTGAAATGGTTCCAGTTTACCAAAAAATGATCATTACTAAAGTGAACGCGGCAGGCAAAGTTGTTATCACAGCAACAAACATGCTTGAAACAATGACTGAAAAACCACGTGCAACTCGTTCAGAAGTATCAGACGTATTTAACGCTGTTATCGACGGAACTGACGCAACAATGCTTTCAGGTGAGTCTGCAAATGGTAAATACCCACTTGAGTCAGTAACAACAATGGCTACAATTGACAAGAACGCTCAAACTCTTCTTAATGAATACGGACGTTTGAACTCAGATACTTTCGAACGTAACTCTAAGACAGAAGTTATGGCTTCAGCTGTTAAAGACGCTACTAACTCAATGGATATCAAATTGGTTGTAACTCTTACTAAGACAGGTCACACAGCACGTTTGATTTCTAAATACCGTCCAAATGCTGATATCTTGGCATTGACATTTGACGAATTGACAGAACGTGGATTGATGTTGAACTGGGGTGTTATCCCAATGTTGACAGATGCTCCATCATCAACTGACGATATGTTTGAAATCGCTGAACGTAAAGCAGTTGAAGCAGGTCTTGTACAATCTGGTGACGATATCGTTATCGTTGCAGGTGTGCCAGTTGGAGAAGCTGTTCGTACAAACACAATGCGCATCCGCACTGTACGCTAATCTAACATTACAAAGCCTATCATATCAAGCTTTATCGCTTGTGTGATAGGTCTTTTTTTATCGAAATGGAATGTTTAATCAATAGGAATGGGAAAAAAATGAAAATTATGGTATAATAGAACGAAAAGACCTTTTTAGTAAATTTTGAAAGAGTAAAACATGAGAAAAATTGTCATCAATGGTGGACGTCCATTGCAAGGTGAGATCACCATTAGTGGTGCTAAAAATAGTGTTGTAGCACTTATTCCAGCTATTATCTTATCAGATGATATTGTCACTTTAGATTGTGTTCCAGACATTTCAGACGTTGCTAGTCTTGTCGAAATCATGGAGATTATGGGGGCAACTGTTAATCGTTATGACGATGTCTTGGAGATTGATCCAAGAGGCGTTCAAAACATTCCTATGCCTTATGGTAAGATTAATAGCTTGCGTGCTTCTTATTATTTCTACGGAAGTCTTTTAGGTCGCTTTGGTGAAGCTACAGTTGGACTTCCTGGTGGATGTGATCTGGGGCCTCGTCCGATTGACCTTCACTTGAAAGCCTTTGAAGCCATGGGTGCTAAGGTCAGCTATGAGGGAGATAATATGAATTTATCTGCCCAAGGTAAGGGACTTCACGGAGCAAGTATTTACATGGATACCGTCAGCGTTGGTGCAACGATTAACACTATGATTGCTGCGGTTAAAGCTAAGGGACGCACTGTCATTGAAAATGCGGCTCGTGAACCGGAAATTATCGATGTTGCTACCCTTTTGAACAACATGGGGGCCCACATTCGTGGTGCAGGGACTGATATTATCATTATTGATGGTGTTGAGAAACTTCATGGAACGCGTCACCAAGTCATTCCAGACCGTATCGAAGCTGGAACCTATATTTCACTTGCTGCAGCGGTAGGAAAAGGAATTCGCATTAACAACGTTCTCTATGAGCACTTAGAAGGGTTTATCGCCAAACTAGAGGAAATGGGCGTTCATATGACAGTCTCAGAAGACAGTATCTTCGTTGAAGAACAGTCTGATTTGAAGGCCATCAATATCAAAACAGCTCCTTATCCTGGATTTGCAACCGATTTGCAACAGCCTATAACTCCGCTATTGCTGACTGCTCAAGGTCGTGGAACTATTATTGATACGATCTATGAAAAACGTGTTAACCATGTTTTTGAATTAGCAAAAATGGATGCGGATATTACGACTACGAATGATCATATTATCTACAACGGTGGTCGTAGGTTGCATGGGGCAAGCGTAAAAGCTACAGACTTGCGAGCTGGTGCAGCGCTTGTTATTGCTGGTTTGATGGCTGAAGGTAAAACTGAAATTACAAATATTGAGTTTATCCTGCGAGGCTACTCAGATATTATTGAGAAATTGCGTAGTCTTGGAGCAGATATTACACTCGTTGAAGACTAAACCGTTGAGGTGATTATGAATATTTGGACCAAATTAGCAATGTTTTCTTTTTTTGAAACGGAGCGCTTGTATTTGCGTCCTTTCTTTTTTAGTGACAGTCAAGCATTTTACGAGATTGCTTCCAATCCTGAAAATTTGCAGTTTATTTTTCCCAGTCAATCAAGTTTAGAAGAAAGTCAATACGCGCTTGCCAACTATTTTATGAAGACTCCTCTAGGTGTTTGGGCTATTTGTCTCCAAGGAAATCAGGAAATGATTGGCTCCATTAAATTTGAAAAAATCGATGAAATCAAAAAAGAAGCAGAAATTGGTTACTTCTTAAAAAAAGATTCTTGGTCACAAGGTTTTATGACAGAAGTGGTTACCAAGCTTTGTCAGCTTTCCTTTGAAGAATTTGGTTTAAAACAATTATCCATCATCACTCATTTGGAGAATCAAGCTAGTCAAAAAGTAGCCTTAAAATCGGGCTTTAGTCTCGTACGACAGTTTAAGGGGAGCGATCGCTATACACGAAAAATGAGGGACTATCTTGAATTTCGATACATAAAAGGAGAATTCAATGAGTAAACACCAGGAAATTTTGTCCTATCTGGAAGAGTTGCCAATTGGGAAGAGAGTTAGTGTTCGCAGTATCTCTAATCACCTAGGTGTTAGTGATGGAACCGCCTACCGAGCTATCAAAGAAGCTGAAAATCGTGGCATCGTTGAAACTCGGCCACGTAGTGGAACCATACGAGTTAAGCCAAAGAAAGTGGCTATTGAACGGCTAACCTATGCTGAAATCGCTGAAGTCACCTCCTCTGAAGTTTTAGCTGGTCAGGAAGGGTTGGAGAGAGAGTTTAGCAAATTCTCCATTGGGGCCATGACAGAGCAAAATATCCTGTCCTATCTCCATGATGGTGGTCTTGTGATCGTAGGTGACCGTACTCGTATTCAACTTCTAGCCTTGGAAAATGAAAATGCGGTCCTCGTGACAGGTGGTTTCTATGTTCAGGATGATGTTCTTGAGTTGGCCAATAAAAAAGGGATTCCAGTTCTAAGAAGTAAAGATGACACTTTTACAGTAGCGACCATGATTAACAAAGCTCTCTCAAACGTTCAAATCAAAACCGATATTCTGACAGTTGAAAAGCTCTATCGTCCCAGTCATGAGTATGGTCTTTTGAGAGAAACCGATACAGTCAAAGACTATCTAGACTTGGTTCGTAAGAACAGAAGTAGCCGTTTTCCAGTTGTTAACCAACACCAAGTGGTTGTTGGGGTTGTTACTATGCGTGACGCAGGAGACAAGTCTCCCAGCACGACGATTGACAAGGTGATGACGCGCAGCATCTTCGTAACAGGATTGGCGACCAATATTGCCAATGTCAGTCAACGAATGATTGCAGAAGACTTTGAGATGGTTCCGGTAGTCAGAAGCAACCAAACCCTACTCGGTGTTGTAACACGACGAGATGTCATGGAAAAGATGAGCCGTTCTCAGGTTTCTGCTTTGCCGACTTTTTCAGAGCAAATTGGACAAAAACTCTCTTACCATCATGATGAAGTCGTCATAACTGTTGAGCCCTTCATGTTGGAGAAAAATGGTGTCCTTGCTAATGGAGTCTTGGCTGAAATTCTCAACCATATGACCCAAGACCTCGTTGTCAATAGCGGACGTAATCTCATCATTGAACAGATGTTGATTTATTTCTTGCAGGCTGTACAGATAGATGATACTCTGCGGATTCAGGCTCGTATTATTCACCACACGAGACGCTCAGCTATTATTGATTATGATATTTATCATGGTCATCAGATTGTTTCAAAAGCAAATGTTACGGTTAAAATTAATTAGAATCTAGGAGAAAAAATGATAACTTTAAAATCAGCACGTGAAATCGAAGCCATGGACAAGGCTGGTGATTTTCTAGCAAGTATCCATATCGGCTTACGTGATTTGATTAAGCCAGGCGTAGATATGTGGGAAGTCGAAGAGTATGTTCGTCGACGTTGCAAAGAGGAGAATTTTCTTCCTTTACAGATTGGTGTGGATGGTGCAGTCATGGATTACCCCTATGCCACTTGTTGCTCTCTCAACGACGAAGTAGCTCACGCTTTTCCACGTCATTACATCTTGAAAGATGGCGATTTGCTCAAGGTTGACATGGTACTGGGTGGTCCGATTGCCCAATCCGACCTCAATGTATCTAAACTTAACTTCAACAATGTTGAGCAAATGAAAAAATACACCCAAAGCTATACTGGTGGTTTAGCAGACTCATGTTGGGCTTATGCGGTTGGTACACCGTCTGAAGAAGTGAAAAACTTGATGGACGTGACCAAGGAAGCTATGTATATAGGGATTGAGAAAGCGGTTGTTGGAAATCGTATCGGTGATATCGGTGCAGCCATTCAAGAATACGCTGAAAGTCGCGGTTATGGGGTTGTACGTGATTTGGTTGGTCATGGTGTTGGTCCAACAATGCACGAAGAGCCAATGGTTCCTAACTACGGTATTGCAGGCCGTGGACTCCGTCTCCGTGAAGGAATGGTACTAACCATTGAACCCATGATCAATACTGGTGACTGGGAAATCGATACAGATATGAAGACTGGCTGGGCTCATAAGACTATAGATGGTGGACTGTCTTGCCAGTATGAACACCAGTTCGTGATTACCAAAGACGGTCCAGTTATCTTGACTAGTCAAGGTGAAGAAGGAACGTATTAGAATGATAAAAGGGAGCTTAGCTCCTTTTTTTGTACCTAGTCGAGATAAAAAAGATAAGCGTAGCAGACTTCTTACAATTTTTTTCTTTTATAGTAAAATAAGATTAGAATTTTGAGAAAGTAGGTAATTCGTTGGAGTCGATTATATTTCTAGTATCCGTTTTTTTAGCAGGTTTCCTGTCCTTCTTTTCACCCTGCATCTTTCCTTTGCTACCTGTCTATGCTGGTATTTTACTGGATGATCAGGGAAATTCGAAAAGCTTTCGCTTTTTTGGAAGAGACGTTGCATGGTCGGGCTTAATTCGAACCTTGTGCTTTATTGCAGGAATCTCCCTCATTTTCTTTATTTTAGGATTTGGAGCTGGATTCCTAGGGCACATGCTCTATGCAGACTGGTTTCGTTATGCTATGGGCATAGTCATTATTCTTTTAGGACTTCACCAGATGGAAATCTTGCATTTCAATAAACTGGAAGTTCAAAAGACAGTCACCTTCAAACAATCAAAGTCTAATCACTATCTGTCAGCTTTTTTGCTTGGGATAACCTTTAGTTTTGGTTGGACCCCTTGTATCGGACCAGTTTTGAGTTCGGTCTTGGCTCTTGCAGCTTCTGGAGGGAATGGTGCTTGGCAAGGAGCCTTACTAACCTTAGTGTACACATTGGGAATGGCCCTTCCTTTCCTTGTTCTGGCCTTGGCTTCGGGATGGATCATGCCCTATTTTAGCAAATTAAAACCCCATATGATCCTACTAAAGAAAATCGGGGGAGCCTTGATTATTTTGATGGGATTATTATTAATGCTCGGGCAGTTAAATGCCTTGTCAGGAATTCTTGGATAAAAGGAGAAAAAGATGAAAAAAGTTATTTTTGCTGGATTGAGCCTCATGTCTCTATTCTTGTTGATTGCCTGTGGTGAAAAAGAAACCAAACAAACGGAAAATCCCAAACAGTCTACTGTACAGCAAATCGCGGTCGGTAAGGATGCGCCAGACTTCACCTTGCAGTCTATGGATGGCAAAGAAGTCAAGTTATCAGACTATAAAGGGAAAAAAGTCTATTTAAAATTCTGGGCTTCTTGGTGTGGACCTTGTCGAAAGAGTATGCCTGAGTTGATGGAATTAGCTGCAAAACAAGATCGAGATTTTGAAATCCTAAGTGTTGTCGCACCAGGGCTACAAGGTGAAAAAACAGTTGAAGAGTTTCCAAAATGGTACCAAGAACAAGGATACAAGGATATACCAGTTCTATACGATACGCAAGCAACTACTTTTCAAGCCTACCAAATTCGTAGTATTCCAACGGAATACTTGATTGATAGCCAAGGAAAAATCGGAAAAATCCAATTTGGTGCTATTAGCAATGCAGATGCGGAAGCAGCATTTAAAGAAATGAAATAAAATAAAGAAAAAATCGCGATTGTTCGCGATTTTTTTATAGTTTTTCATTGATAAAGCGGATAAATTGATTCCACCAAACCTTCAAAAAGAAGGCTTTTTCTACTTTCTTTTCAGCGACCATTTCAAAAGAAGGTTTTTCAGAAGTGAGATAACCTTGACCGACCAAATCCTGATCGTCATAGGTTAGAGTACCGACAACCTTGCCTTCTTCCAGTGGAGCTATTTCTGATTTTGGTGTGAATTGAAGAGCTGATGTTGTTTCACTTCCAACTCGTTGGACGATTGAAATATCTGACTTAGCAATTGCAGCTACCTTATCTTCTTTCCCATCAAGGACTGTCACTTTGCTATCTTTATAGGTTTCGCCTTTCTGAACGACAGTTTTTAAAGCAAAGTTTGCAGAAACATAATCTAAAAGTGAAGAAGTTGCAGTAAAACGTGCATAAGGGTTGCTATCTTGCTGGTCTGCATTTAAAACAACCGTAATGATACGCATCCCTTTCTCAACAGTTGTTCCAACGAAAGAAGCACCGGCTTTGTCGGTAGTACCTGTTTTCAAACCGTCGACACCACCACGATAGGCTGGCATTCCTTCCAACATATAGTTGGTTGAGTGGATTTCAAGTCCAGCAAAAGTAGAAGTTGGCTTTTTGGTGATTTCCAAAACTTGAGGATAATCTCGGATGAGATTACGAGCGACGATTGCAACGTCGTAGGCACTCAACTTGTTTTCATCATCTTTTTTAGAACCAGGATAGATATTATCACCAAGGGTCTCATTATTTAAACCAGTTGTGTTTACAATAGTTGCATCTTGAATTCCCCATTCAAGAAGTTTAGCCCTCATTTTGTCTACAAAGTCTTTCTCAGAACCAGCAATCTTTTCTGCTAGCGCAATCGCAGCGCTGTTTGCACTGGACACCATTGTAGCCTCTAATAGTTGTTCAACAGTATAATTTCGAGCTTCCATAGGGACGTTACTCGCCTCAGAATTGGTCGTAAGTTTGTAAGGATAGTCCGAAATATCAACAGGTGTAGATAGGCTGATAGTTCCTTGTTCCAGAGCTTCATAGACCAAATAGACTGTAACAAGTTTGGTAATAGAAGCAATTTCTACAGGCTGATTTGCATCTTTCTCGTAGAGGATTTTTCCAGTTGTAGCCTCGACAGCAATGGCATGTTTAGCAGCAACATCAAACTCCTGAGCAGAAACAGTAGAAACTGTTCCAAAAACAAAAAGTGTTATAAAAGATAGAATTATTTTTTTCATATTAGCTTTATTTTATCATAAAGAAAAAAAATATTCTCGCTTTTATACTAAAGCCATCTTATCTTTTGAAGAAATATGATAAAATAAATAGAGGAGGATGCCTATGTTCCGTAGAAACAAATTATTTTTTTGGACAGCTGAAATTTTATTATTAACACTGATTTTCTATCTTTGGAGAGAGATGGGAGCGATTATTACTCCTTTCGTGACGGTTGTGAATACCATCATGATTCCATTTTTGTTAGGTGGATTTTTTTACTACATTACCAATCCAATCGTTACCTTTTTGGAAAAGAGATGTAAAATTAATCGTCTAATTGGTGTCTTGGTCACTCTCTGTGCTTTAATTGGTGCCATCGTTGTAGGGGTCGTCTATCTCTTGCCGATTCTGATTAATCAGTTGACTAGCTTGATTATTTCTAGTCAAAACATCTATAGCAGATTGCAGGATTTGGTTATTGATTTGTCAATGAACCCTATTTTCCAGAATATCGATATTCAACAAACAATTCAACAGTTAAATCTCTCCTATGTGGATATCCTACAGAATATTCTTAATAGCGTCAGCAACAGTTTAGGAAGCGTCCTTTCAGCCTTGTTTAGCACGGTTCTGATTCTCATTATGACCCCCGTCTTCTTGATTTATTTCTTGTTAGATGGACATAAGTTGCTGCCTATGTTGGAACGAACTGTCTTAAAACATGACAAATTAAATCTCTCTAGCCTTTTAACCAATCTCAATACAACCATAGCACGTTATATCAGCGGAATTGCGATTGATGCGGTTATTATTGGATGTTTAGCCTATATTGGTTATAGCGTTATCGGATTAAAGTACGCTCTTGTTTTTGCTATTTTCTCTGGAATCGCAAATTTGATTCCTTATGTTGGTCCAAGTATTGGCTTGATTCCGATGGTGATTGCGAATGTATTCACGGATCCTCATCGTATGCTGATTGCGGTTGCCTATATGCTTATTATTCAGCAAATCGACGGAAATGTTCTTTATCCACGTATTGTTGGAGGGGTTATGAAAGTACATCCGATTACGATTTTGGTGCTTCTCTTATTGTCAAGTAATATCTACGGCGTCATAGGGATGATTGTAGCAGTGCCAACCTACTCTATTCTCAAAGAAATCACTAAGTTCTTGGCAAAATTATATGAAAATCATAAGGAAGCTAAAGAACTGGAAAAATCAGAATCCATTTAGAATCAGGGAAACCTGATTTTTTTGTGAGCATAATACCGCTAGAATGAAATAAGCTTGAATTGTATAAAGAAGCAGAAGAACAGCACTTTGTAAGATTCAGATTAATTCACAAAATATGTGTAAAACACTTGCAATTTAGCAGAAATTTGATAAAATAGTAAGGAAAGTTAGACTGTATTGCCTACTGTCTATCTATAAAATATATTTTATTGGAGGCTTTTACTCAAATGGCAAAAGAAAAATACGATCGTAGTAAACCACACGTTAACATTGGTACTATCGGACACGTTGACCACGGTAAAACTACTTTGACTGCAGCTATCACAACTGTTTTGGCACGTCGCTTGCCTTCAGCAGTTAACCAACCTAAAGACTATGCGTCTATCGATGCTGCTCCAGAAGAACGCGAACGCGGTATCACTATCAACACTGCGCACGTTGAGTATGAAACTGCAAAACGTCACTATGCTCACATCGACGCTCCAGGACACGCGGACTACGTTAAAAACATGATCACTGGTGCCGCTCAAATGGACGGAGCTATCCTTGTAGTAGCTTCAACTGACGGACCAATGCCACAAACTCGTGAACACATCCTTCTTTCACGTCAAGTTGGTGTTAAACACCTTATCGTATTCATGAACAAAGTTGACTTGGTAGACGACGAAGAATTGCTTGAATTGGTTGAAATGGAAATCCGTGACCTCTTGTCAGAATACGACTTCCCAGGTGACGATCTTCCAGTTATCCAAGGTTCAGCTCTTAAAGCACTTGAAGGTGATACTAAATACGAAGATATCATCATGGAATTGATGGATACTGTTGATGAGTACATCCCAGAACCAGAACGTGATACAGATAAACCATTGCTTCTCCCAGTCGAAGACGTATTCTCAATCACTGGACGTGGTACTGTTGCTTCAGGACGTATCGACCGTGGTACTGTTCGTGTCAACGATGAAATCGAAATCGTTGGTATCAAAGACGAAACTCAAAAAGCAGTTGTTACTGGTGTTGAAATGTTCCGTAAACAACTTGATGAAGGTCTTGCCGGAGATAACGTAGGTGTCCTTCTTCGTGGTATTCAACGTGACGAAATCGAACGTGGACAAGTTATCGCTAAACCAGGTTCAATCAACCCACACACTAAATTCAAAGGTGAAGTCTACATCCTTACTAAAGAAGAAGGTGGACGTCACACTCCATTCTTCAACAACTACCGTCCACAATTCTACTTCCGTACTACTGACGTTACAGGTTCAATCGAACTTCCAGCAGGTACTGAAATGGTAATGCCTGGTGATAACGTGACTATCGACGTTGAGTTGATCCACCCAATCGCCGTAGAACAAGGTACTACATTCTCTATCCGTGAGGGTGGACGTACTGTTGGTTCAGGTATGGTTACAGAAATCGAAGCTTAATTCGATTAAGTTCCCAGAAGAACAATTATTTAAGTCAGACACTAAAAGAATCTTGCCTTGCAAGGTTCTTTTTTCTTCTTGTTCTATTTGAAGTGCTTCTACTCTAGCAGTATAATCGTTTTTTTGGTATAATAAAGGTTATGGAAATCGAAAAAACCAATCGTATGAATGCGCTTTTTGAATTTTATGCTGCGCTTTTGACAGACAAGCAGATGAACTATATTGAACTCTACTATGCTGATGACTACAGTCTTGCTGAGATTGCTGAAGAGTTCGGTGTCAGTCGTCAGGCTGTCTATGATAATATCAAGCGGACGGAAAAGATTCTAGAAGATTATGAGATGAAACTGCACATGTATTCGGACTACATTGTCCGCAGTCAGATTTTTGACCAGATCTTGGAGCGTTATCCCAAGGATGACTTTCTGCAGGAGCAGATAGAAATTTTAACAAGCATTGATAATAGAGAATAAGAGGAAGAAAAATGGCATTTGAAAGTTTAACGGAACGTTTACAGAACGTCTTTAAAAATCTACGTAAAAAAGGAAAAATATCTGAGGCTGATGTCCAGGAAGCAACCAAAGAGATTCGCTTGGCCTTGCTGGAAGCTGACGTTGCCTTGCCTGTTGTAAAGGACTTTATCAAGAAGGTTCGTGAACGTGCAGTCGGACACGAGGTCATTGATACCCTCAATCCTGCCCAACAGATTATCAAAATCGTTGATGAGGAACTGACGGCTGTTTTAGGTTCTGATACTGCTGAGATTATCAAGTCACCTAAGATTCCGACAATCATTATGATGGTCGGTTTGCAGGGGGCTGGTAAAACGACCTTTGCTGGTAAGCTGGCTAATAAACTCAAGAAGGAAGAAAATGCTCGTCCTTTGATGATTGCAGCGGATATCTATCGTCCAGCAGCCATCGATCAGTTGAAAACACTTGGACAACAAATTGATGTTCCTGTCTTTGCACTTGGAACAGAAGTGCCAGCTGTTGAGATTGTTCGCCAAGGTTTGGAGCAAGCGCAAGCCAATCATAACGACTATGTTTTGATCGATACGGCAGGGCGTTTACAAATCGATGAACTTCTCATGAATGAGCTTCGTGACGTAAAAGCATTGGCCCAACCAAACGAAATTCTACTCGTCGTTGATGCCATGATTGGTCAGGAAGCGGCTAATGTTGCCCGTGAATTCAATGCTCAGTTAGAAGTAACTGGTGTCATCCTTACCAAGATTGATGGGGACACACGTGGTGGTGCGGCTCTATCCGTTCGTCATATCACTGGTAAACCTATCAAGTTCACCGGTACGGGTGAAAAGATTACGGATATCGAAACCTTCCACCCAGACCGTATGTCTAGCCGTATCCTTGGTATGGGGGATATGCTGACCTTGATCGAGAAAGCTTCTCAGGAATACGATGAGCAAAAAGCCCTTGAAATGGCTGAGAAGATGCGTGAAAACACCTTTGATTTCAATGATTTCATTGATCAATTGGATCAGGTGCAAAACATGGGACCAATGGAAGACTTGCTCAAGATGATTCCAGGGATGGCTAACAATCCAGCCCTTCAAAATATGAAGGTGGATGAGCGCCAGATTGCGCGAAAACGCGCCATTGTGTCTTCCATGACACCTGAAGAGCGCGAAAATCCTGATTTGTTAAATCCAAGCCGTCGCCGTCGTATCGCTGCAGGTTCTGGAAATACCTTTGTCGAAGTCAATAAATTTATCAAGGACTTTAACCAGGCCAAACAGCTCATGCAAGGTGTCATGTCTGGAGATATGAACAAGATGATGAAGCAGATGGGAATCAATCCAAATAACCTTCCTAAAAATATGCCAAATATGGGAGGGATGGATATGTCTGCCCTCGAAGGCATGATGGGACAAGGTGGAATGCCGGATATGTCAGGTCTCGGAGGCGCAGGCATGCCAGATATGAGCCAGATGTTTGGTGGCGGACTCAAAGGTAAAATCGGTGAATTTGCCATGAAACAGTCTATGAAACGCATGGCCAACAAAATGAAAAAAGCGAAGAAGAAACGCAAATAAAAAAAGGAAAGCAGAAATGCTTTCCCTGCATATAAAAAAGAACTCTGAATCTGATTCAGAGTTCTTTTGTGTTTGATTGGTTTATTCCCACTCTACAGTTGCAGGTGGTTTACTTGTAATATCGTAGACGATACGGTTAACGTGATCCACTTCATTTACGATTCGTACGGAAATCTTTTGAAGGACTTCCCAAGGAATTTTGGCAAAGTCTGCTGTCATACCATCGATAGAAGTGATTGCACGAATGGCGATTGTGTAGTCATAAGTACGACCATCACCCATAACACCAACTGAACGAACGCCTGTGTTGACAGTGAAGTATTGCCAGATATCGCGGTCAAGACCAGCTTTAGCGATTTCTTCACGCAGGATAGCATCAGACTCACGAACAGTTTCTAGTTTTTCTTCAGTGATTTCACCCATGACACGGATAGCAAGTCCTGGTCCTGGGAATGGTTGGCGCCATACGATGTGGTCCGGCATACCAAGTTCTGTACCAAGGGCACGGACTTCGTCTTTATAGAGAGTATTGAGTGGTTCAATCAATTCAAACTGCATGTCTTCTGGAAGACCACCAACATTGTGGTGTGATTTGATGGTTTGAGCAGTATCTGTACCAGACTCAATCACGTCAGTGTAAAGCGTTCCTTGAGCAAGGAATTTTACATCTTTGAGCTTGCTTGCTTCGTCATCAAAGACATAAACAAACTCGTTACCGATGATTTTCCGTTTTTGCTCTGGATCAGAAACACCTGCAAGTTTATCAAGGAATCGTTTTGCAGCATCAGCTTTGACAATATTCAAACCAAACTTACCACCAAGCATGTCCATAACTTGGTCAGCTTCTCCCTTACGGAGAAGACCGTGGTCTACAAAGATACAGATTAATTGATCACCGATTGCTTTTTGAAGAAGAACTCCAACAACAGAAGAGTCAACACCACCTGATAGGCCTAGAAGAACACGCTTATCACCTACAGTTTCACGGATTTTCTTGATCTGCATATCGATAAAGTTGCCCATTGACCAGTCGCCTTTAGCCTTACAGATGTTAAGGGCAAAGTTGCGAAGGATATCATTCCCATATACAGAATGGCGAACTTCTGGGTGGAATTGGATACCATAGATGTGCTTTTCTGGGTTTTCAATAGCTGCATAAGGACAGTCAGCAGAAGTACCAGTACGAACGAAATCAGCTGGAATCTCTGTAACAGCATCGCCATGGCTCATCAAAACAATCTGTTCTTCAGGAGTTCCTTCAAAGAGGGCAGAAGTGGTATGGGTAAGTGGTGATTGACCATACTCACGGTTACCAGCATCACTAGCAGGGACAACTTTTCCTCCAAGTTTATGAGTTAAAAGTTGCATACCATAGCAGATTCCTAAAATTGGAATGCCAAGTTCAAAAATTTCTGGGTCAATATCAAATGAACCATCTTCGTATACAGAGTTTGGTCCACCAGAGAGGATGATCCCTACAGGGTTTATCGCACGAACCTCTGAGGCTGAGATTTTGTGACTTTTTAGCTCTGAAAAAACACCGATTTCACGAATACGGCGTGAAATCAGCTGGTTGTATTGGCTACCATAGTCCAGCACGATGATTTTTTCGACATCTTGCAAATCAGTTGAAATGTTGCTCATCTTTTTCCTTTCTCAAAAGAAGTATCTTTTTCAATATTTTATCACAAATAGGGGCGAATTACCAACTAAACAAGGCAAAGTTTGACTTTTTCTTAGCAAATACGGTACAATGGAGAAAATAAAGAAAAGAAGTGAGAATCATGTTACCAGCTTATATGAAAATCCACGATCAGATTAAGAAGGATATAGATGAGCATCATTGGAAGATCGGAGAGAGGCTTCCAAGTGAGCGAGATTTAGCGGAACAGTTTCAAGTTAGCCGGATGACATTACGCCAGGCTATCTCTCTCTTGGTTGAGGAAGGAGTTTTGGAGCGTCGTGTAGGAAGTGGGACTTTTGTCTCTAGCACTCGTGTCCAAGAAAAAATGCGGGGAACGACTAGTTTTACGGAGATTGTCAAATCTCAGGGGAAAGTCCCTTCTAGCCAGCTCATTTCTTACAGAAGAACCATTCCAAATGAGCAAGAGGTCGCTAAGCTGGGGATTACTCCGACAGAGAATATTATCCGTATGGAACGGGTGCGTTACGCTGACCAAGTTCCACTAGTCTATGAAGTCGCATCCATTCCTGAGAAATTTATTAAGGATTTTAAAAAAGAAGAAATCACCAGTCATTTCTTCCAAACCTTGCAGCAACATGGCTACCGGATTGGCAAATCCCAACAGACTATTTATGCGAGATTGGCTAAGGAAAAAATTGCTCACTATCTGGAAGTCGAAAAGGGGCATGCCATTTTAGCCTTGACTCAGGTCTCTTATCTTGAAGATGGGACTGCTTTCGAGTATGTAAAGAGTCAATACGTGGGCGAGCGCTTTGAATTTTATCTTGAAAATAACTAGTTTAGAGAGGCTAGTTTTTTGTTTTCTTAAAAGATTAGAATTGTCAAAACAATCTGTCTAGGCTTGATTTTATCCTTTATTTACTATAAAATGAGAAGGAAAAACGTCAAACTTTTATATTGCAAATAGGAGAAAACATGACAAAAACATTAAAACGTCCTGAGGTTTTATCGCCTGCAGGGACTTTAGAGAAGCTAAAAGTGGCTGTTCGGTATGGAGCTGATGCTGTTTTTATAGGTGGACAAGCTTATGGTCTTCGTAGCCGTGCAGGAAACTTCACTTTTGAACAGATGGAAGAAGGTGTGCAGTTCGCTGCTAAGTACGGTGCTAAGGTCTATGTGGCTGCTAACATGGTTATGCATGAAGGAAACGAAGCTGGTGCTGGCGAGTGGTTCCGTAAGTTGCGTGACATCGGGATTGCGGCAGTTATCGTGTCAGATCCGGCCTTGATCATGATTGCAGCAACAGAAGCACCAGGTCTTGAAATCCACCTCTCTACTCAAGCCAGTGCGACGAACTATGAAACTCTTGAGTTCTGGAAAGAACTAGGATTGACACGTGTGGTTTTGGCCCGTGAAGTTTCAATGGAAGAATTGGCAGAAATTCGCAAACGTACTGATGTAGAAATTGAAGCCTTTGTCCATGGCGCTATGTGTATTTCCTACTCAGGACGCTGCACTCTTTCAAACCACATGAGTATGCGTGATGCCAACCGTGGGGGTTGTTCACAGTCTTGCCGTTGGAAATACGACCTTTACGACATGCCTTTTGGTCAAGAACGTAAGAGTCTGAAAGGTGAAATTCCAGAAGAATTTTCAATGTCAGCCGTTGATATGTCTATGATTGACCATATCCCAGATATGATTGAAAATGGTGTAGATAGTCTAAAAATTGAAGGTCGTATGAAGTCAATCCACTATGTTTCAACAGTAACCAACTGTTACAAGGCGGCTGTGGATGCTTACCTTGAAAGCCCAGAAAAATTTGAAGCTATCAAACAGGACCTGGTAGATGAGATGTGGAAGGTTGCCCAACGTGAATTGGCAACAGGTTTCTATTATAGTACACCTACAGAAAATGAACAGTTGTTTGGTGCACGTCGTAAAATCCCTGAATACAAGTTTGTTGCTGAAGTGGTAGCTTATGATGAAGCAACTCAGACAGCAACCATTCGTCAACGAAATGTCATCAACGAAGGCGATCAAGTTGAGTTTTATGGGCCAGGTTTCCGTCATTTTGAAACCTATATCGAAAATCTTCACGATTCTAAAGGAAATAAAATTGACCGTGCTCCAAATCCAATGGAACTCTTGACCATTAAGGTTCCACAACCTGTTCAAGCAGGGGACATGGTCCGCGCTCTCAAGGAAGGTCTTATCAATCTCTATAAGGAAGATGGAACCAGCGTCACAGTTCGTGCCTAGAGAAGGAAAAGTGAATGAATCAAGCACAAGGTTTGTTAGTTGATGATGAGAGTAGATGTATTCATTATCATAACGAAAAGGACATTGTTTCTCTTCAGTGCTATGAGTGTAAAAAATATTATGCTTGCTATCAGTGCCACAATGCTATAGAAACGCATGTTTTTTCGCCCTATTCCTTGGCTCTTTCTGAGGATCGACCGATTTTATGTGGGGGTTGTAAGAGGACAATGACTTTTCAAGAATACCAAAAACAGATGACTTGTCCTTACTGCAGTGCTCCATTTAATCCAGGTTGTAAACAACACTATTCCTACTATTTTAAATAAACTGAATCTATCCAAGTTCTAAACTTGGATTTTTCAATTTATTTCGGAAAATATAGAAAAAGTGGAGACACATTTCATCAAAAAATGAAAAACTTATCTATACAGTGGTATAAAAATAGCAAAAATAGAAATAAATCATCTGAAACGCTTCCAACGTAAGTAAAAAGTTGACAAAAATAAATTTTAGGACTAAACTAAGTAAGTAAATTTTAAATAAAAGGAGAATTCATCATGAATTTAACATTTTTCGGTCTATGTCTTGCCTGTATGGGTGTATCTCTTGCAGAAGGATTTTTGATGAACGGTTTGTTCAAGTCTGCAGCACGCCAACCAGATATCATCCCACAATTGCGTAGTTTGATGATCATGGGGATTGCCTTTATCGAAGGAACATTCTTTGTAACTCTCGTATTTTCATTTATCATCAAATAAAGAGAAGTATAAAATGGAAAAGGGAGGATTCTAGATGGAAGAAAGTATCAATCCAACCATCAATATTGGTCCTGTTACCTTTGATTTAACCTTGACAGCATTGACTTTGTTGTCTGTGGCACTGATTTTTGGCTTTATCTATTGGGCAAGTCGTAATATGACTGTGAGACCCAAAGGAAAGCAAAATGTACTAGAGTATCTCTATGACTTTGTAGTCGGATTTACAGAACCCAACGTAGGTTCTCGGTACATGAAAGATTACTCACTCTTTTACTTGTGTTTATTTCTTTTTATGGTTATCGCAAACAATCTTGGTTTGATGGCGAAACTTCAAACTACAGATGGGACAAACCTTTGGACATCGCCAACTGCAAATCTCCAGTTTGACTTGGCTTTGTCATTTGGAATTATCCTGATGACCCATATAGAAGGAATTCGTCGTCGTGGTATTAAAAAATATCTAAAAGGTTTTGTAACCCCAGGTTTCATGACACCGATGAATCTCCTTGAAGAAGTCACGAATTTCCTATCACTTGCTTTGCGGGTGTTCGGGAATATCTTTGCCGGAGAAGTGATGGCAAGCTTGCTTATTACTCTTTCTCATCAGGCTCTTTATTGGTATCCAGTTGCATTTGTTACCAATCTTGTCTGGACGGCATTCTCTGTGTTTATTTCCTGTGTTCAGGCCTATGTATTCACAGTCTTGTCTTCAATGTATCTAGGAAATAAAATTAATGATGAAGAGTAGAAAGGAGTAAATGATGCACGTAACAGTAGGTGAATTGATTGGTAACTTTATTTTAATCGCTGGCTCTTTTATCCTTTTGGTCGTCTTAGTCAAAAAATACGCATGGTCAAACTTGACAAGTATCTTTGAAGAACGAGCTGAAAAGATTGCTGCTGATATTGATGGCGCTGAACAAGCTCGTCAAAAAGCAGAGACTCTTGCTCAAAAGCGCGAAGATGAATTAGCAGGTAGTCGTAGTGAAGCTAAAACTATCATTGAAAATGCTAAAGAGACAGCTGAAAAGAGTAAATCAGATATTTTGGCTGAAGCTAAGCTAGAAGCTGGTCGCTTGAAAGAAAAAGCTAACCAAGAAATTGCGCAAAACAAAGCTGAGGCTTTACAGAGTGTTAAGGGCGAGGTGGCAGATTTGACAGTTAGTCTAGCTGGGAAAATCATCTCACAAAACCTTGACAGTCATGCCCATAAGGAACTCATTGATCAGTATATCGATCAGCTAGGAGAAGCCTAATGGACAAGAAAACAGCAAAGGTAATTGAAAAATACAGCATGCCTTTTGTCCAATTAGTGATTGAAAAAGGAGAAGAGGACCGGATTTTTTCAGACTTGGATCAAATCAAGCAAGTCGCAGAAGAAACGGGCTTACCTTCTTTTTTAGCTCAGGTGGCAGTTGATGAGTCAGATAAGGAAAAAACAGTTCGTTTCTTTCAAGACTCTGTGTCACCTTTAATGCAAAACTTTATTCAGGTTCTGATTTACAATCACAGAGCAAATCTTTTTTATGATATCATTGTTGATTGTTTGAATCGCCTTGAAAAAGAGACCAATCGTTTTGTAGTCACGATTTCTTCAGCCCATCCTTTAACAGATGAACAGAAGGAACGTCTGCTCCCATTGATAGAGAAAAAAATGTCTCTGAAAGTGCGGAGCGTCAAAGAACAAATTGATGAAGGACTCATTGGTGGTTTTGTCATTTTTGCTAATCACAAGACAATTGATGTGAGTATTAAACAACAACTTCGAGTTGTTAAAGAAAATTTGAAATAGAAAGTGGTGTTCTTTTGGCAATTAACGCACAAGAAATCAGCGCTTTAATTAAGCAACAAATTGAAAATTTCAAACCCAATTTTGATGTATCGGAAACAGGTGTTGTAACCTATATCGGGGACGGAATTGCGCGTGCTCACGGTCTTGAAAATGCCATGAGTGGAGAGCTGTTGATTTTTGAAAATGGCTCTTATGGGATGGCGCAAAACTTGGAGTCTACAGACGTTGGGATTATCATCTTAGGTGACTTTACAGATATCCGTGAAGGCGATACTATTCGTCGTACAGGTAAAATCATGGAAGTTCCTGTTGGTGAGGGCCTTATTGGACGTGTTGTCGACCCGCTTGGTCGTCCAGTTGACGGTCTTGGAGAAATCCATACTGACAAGTCTCGTCCAGTAGAAGCGCCGGCTCCTGGCGTTATGCAACGTAAGTCTGTATCAGAACCATTGCAAACAGGTTTGAAAGCTATTGATGCCCTTGTTCCGATTGGTCGTGGTCAACGTGAGTTGATTATCGGTGACCGTCAGACAGGGAAAACAACCATCGCTATTGATGCTATTTTGAACCAAAAAGGTCAAGATATGATCTGTATCTATGTAGCGATTGGACAAAAAGAGTCAACTGTTCGTACGCAAGTTGAAACACTTCGTCAGTACGGTGCCTTGGACTACACAATCGTTGTGACAGCTTCTGCTTCACAACCTTCTCCATTGCTCTTCCTAGCTCCTTATGCTGGGGTTGCTATGGCAGAAGAGTTTATGTACCAAGGGAAGCATGTTTTGATCGTTTATGATGATCTTTCAAAACAAGCGGTCGCTTATCGTGAACTTTCCCTCTTGCTTCGTCGTCCACCAGGTCGTGAAGCCTTCCCTGGGGATGTTTTCTACCTTCATAGCCGTTTGCTTGAGCGTTCAGCTAAGGTTTCTGATGAACTTGGTGGTGGTTCAATCACAGCTCTACCATTTATTGAGACACAAGCAGGAGATATCTCTGCCTATATCGCAACCAACGTGATTTCTATCACTGACGGACAAATCTTCCTTGGTGATGGTCTCTTCAATGCGGGTATTCGTCCAGCCATTGATGCGGGTTCATCTGTATCCCGTGTAGGTGGTTCGGCACAGATTAAAGCCATGAAGAAGGTTGCTGGTACACTTCGTATTGACCTTGCTTCATATCGTGAGTTGGAAGCCTTCACTAAGTTTGGTTCTGATCTGGATGCGGCTACTCAAGCTAAGTTAAATCGTGGACGTCGTACCGTTGAAGTTCTGAAACAACCAGTTCACAAACCATTACCTGTTGAGAAACAAGTAACCATTCTCTATGCTTTGACACATGGCTTCTTGGATACGATTCCTGTAGATGACATTGTTCGTTTTGAGGAAGAGTTTCATGATTTCTTTGATGCACAACATCCAGAGATTTTGGAAACTATTCGTGAAACAAAAGACTTGCCAGAAGAAGCAGTCTTGGATGCTGCGATTACAGAGTTTCTCAAACAATCCAGCTTCCAATAAGAATAGAGGTGTCAGATGGCAGTATCTCTAAATGATATTAAAACAAAAATCGCCTCAACAAAAAATACTAGTCAAATCACTAATGCCATGCAAATGGTATCGGCTGCTAAACTAGGTCGCTCTGAAGAAGCGGCTCGCAACTTCCAAGTTTACGCTCAGAAAGTTCGTAAGCTTTTGACGGATATTCTGCATGGTAACGGATCTGGTGGTTCAACCAATCCGATGCTCATCAGTCGCCCAGTTAAGAAAACAGGCTATATCGTTATCACTTCAGACCGTGGCTTGGTTGGAGGTTATAATGCTTCCATCCTTAAAGCTGTTATGGAGTTGAAAGAAGAATACCATCCAGATGGTAAAGGTTTTGAGATCATTTGTATCGGTGGTATGGGAGCTGATTTCTTTAAGGCTCGTGGTATTCAGCCAATCTATGAACTACGTGGCTTGGCAGATCAACCTAGTTTTGATGAAGTTCGTAAAATTATTTCAAAAACGATTGAGATGTACCAAAACGAACTTTTTGATGAACTCTATGTCTGCTATAACCATCATGTCAATACTCTCACAAGTCAAATGCGTGTGGAACAAATGCTGCCGATTGTTGACTTAGATCCAAATGAAGCGGATGAAGAGTATAGCTTGACCTTTGAGTTGGAAACGAGTCGTGATGAGATTCTAGAGCAGTTGTTACCTCAGTTTGCAGAAAGTATGATATACGGGGCTATCATTGATGCCAAGACAGCTGAGAATGCTGCAGGTATGACAGCCATGCAAACGGCGACTGATAATGCTAAGAAAGTTATCAATGATTTGACAATCCAGTATAACCGTGCCAGACAGGCGGCGATTACACAAGAAATTACAGAAATTGTAGCGGGGGCTAGTGCCTTAGAATAGGATTTAGTCCAGCTCGTATGAAAATGAACTTATACTCAATGAAAATCAAAGAGCAAACTAGGAAGCTAGCCGCAGGCTGTACTTGAGTACGGTAAGGTGACGCTGACGTGGTTTGAATTTGATTTTCGAAGAGTATTAGGACCTAGTTGAACTAGGAACCGACAGTATCTTATATAGAATAGGAGAAGGAGATGAGTTCAGGTAAAATTGCTCAGGTTATTGGACCCGTTGTCGACGTCTTGTTCGCAGCAGGTGAAACACTTCCTGAGATTAATAATGCACTTGTCGTCTACAAAAATGACGAAAGAAAAACAAAAATCGTCCTTGAAGTAGCCTTGGAGTTGGGTGATGGTATGGTTCGTACTATCGCCATGGAATCAACAGATGGTTTGACTCGTGGAATGGAAGTTTTGGACACAGGCCGTCCAATCTCTGTGCCAGTAGGTAAAGAAACTTTGGGACGTGTCTTCAACGTTTTGGGAGATACCATTGACTTGGATGCTCCTTTCGATGAAGACGCTGAGCGTCAGCCAATTCATAAGAAAGCTCCAACTTTTGATGAATTGTCTACCTCATCTGAAATCTTGGAAACAGGGATCAAGGTTATCGACCTTCTTGCCCCTTACCTTAAAGGTGGGAAAGTTGGACTCTTCGGTGGTGCCGGAGTTGGTAAAACTGTCTTGATCCAAGAATTGATTCACAACATTGCCCAAGAACACGGTGGTATTTCAGTATTTACTGGTGTTGGGGAACGTACTCGTGAAGGGAACGACCTTTACTGGGAAATGAAAGAATCAGGCGTTATCGAGAAAACAGCCATGGTATTTGGTCAGATGAATGAACCACCTGGAGCACGTATGCGTGTTGCCCTTACTGGTTTGACAATTGCTGAATACTTCCGTGATGTAGAAGGCCAAGATGTGCTTCTCTTTATCGATAATATCTTCCGTTTCACTCAAGCTGGTTCAGAAGTATCTGCCCTTTTGGGTCGTATGCCTTCAGCCGTTGGTTACCAACCAACACTTGCTACGGAAATGGGTCAATTGCAAGAACGTATCACATCAACTAAGAAGGGATCTGTAACCTCTATCCAGGCTATCTATGTGCCAGCGGATGACTATACTGACCCTGCGCCAGCAACAGCCTTCGCTCACTTGGATTCAACAACAAACTTGGAACGTAAGTTGGTACAGTTGGGTATCTACCCAGCCGTTGATCCACTGGCTTCAAGCTCTCGTGCCTTGGCACCTGAGATTGTTGGTGAGGAGCACTATGCAGTTGCTGCTGAGGTCAAACGTGTCCTTCAACGTTATCATGAATTGCAAGATATCATTGCTATCCTTGGTATGGATGAACTCTCTGATGAAGAAAAGACTTTGGTTGCTCGTGCCCGTCGTATCCAGTTCTTCTTGTCTCAAAACTTTAACGTTGCCGAACAATTTACTGGCCAACCTGGTTCTTATGTACCAGTGGCGGAAACAGTTCGCGGCTTTAAGGAAATCCTTGAAGGAAAATATGACCATCTACCAGAAGATGCCTTCCGTGGTGTCGGTTCAATCGAAGATGTGATTGCAAAAGCTGAGAAAATGGGATTTTAAGAGGTGATCTATGGCTCATTTAACTGTCCAGATCGTGACACCAGATGGCCTCGTCTATGATCACCATGCCAGCTTTGTATCGGTACGAACTCTGGATGGTGAGATGGGGATCTTGCCACGACATGAAAATATGATTGCGGTTTTAGCGGTTGATGAAGTAAAGGTAAAACGAATCGATGACGATACTCATGTGAACTGGATTGCAGTGAACGGAGGAATTATCGAGATTGCCAATGACATCATTACTATTGTAGCAGACTCAGCAGAACGTGCTCGTGATATCGATATTAGCCGTGCCCAACGTGCTAAACTTCGTGCTGAACGTGAGATTGAAGAAGCACAAGATAAACACTTGATTGACCAAGAACGGCGAGCTAAGGTTGCTTTACAACGTGCCATTAACCGTATCAATGTCGGAAATAAACTATAAAATAAAAATGAACTTGCTTAAGCAAGTTCATTTTTATTTTACATTAATGTTTAAATGTGATGCAAACGGCTTCGGGAACTTGGAAATCGTTAGAAAGCTCAGCTAATCGACCAGTTTCGGGATTACGTTTAAAGACGGTTGCATTATCTGAATCTTGGTGAACTGCAATTAGAAATTCTTGGTCAGGAGTAAGATTGAAATCGCGCGGATTTTGTCCATGGCTGGGCACAATTTCTAATAATTCCAGACTACCATCAGCTAGGATGCTAAATACAGCAATGGAATCATGACCTCGGTTTGATGCATAGAGATATTTACCATCTTTTGAAAGACGAATGGCGGCAGTAGCATTAAATCCCTCATATCCATCTGGCAAAGTCGAAATGACTTGCATGCGTTCAAATTCACCAACACCATCGTAAATCAAGACTTCAATGGTACTGTTGAGTTCACAGATGAGGTAGGCAATCTTATAATGATGATGGAAAACGATGTGGCGAGCACCTGCTCCAGCTTGGCTGTTATAAGTGTAGAGTTTACTTAGTTTTCCTTCTGGGCTAACATCGTAGGTAGTTACTTCATCCGTGCCTAGATCACATGTAACGAGATACTGGTCAGGTGTTAGATCCGTAAAGTGTACATGTGGGGAAGCTTGGTTTTCATGAGGGCCTTGTCCGCTATGCTGATCCAGATCCGTTTGGATAAGGCTACCATCCGTTTGACGTTTATAAACCAGAACTTGACCTTTATGATAGTTGGCCCCATAAATGAGACCACGCTTTTCATCCACTGCCACATAACAATGGGGAGCGCCTTCTTCCACCACATGATTTAACAAAGAGCCATCTGTCTTGTAAGCAGCGATTCCACCCAAACCATCCTGGCTCCCTACGGTGTATAAGTGTTGCTGTTGGTCAAAGGCAAGGTAGGTCGGACTTGGTTCAGCAGCAAAGAGTTCAAGATTTGCAAGCTGGCCTGTTTCTGTATTAAAATCTGCCTTGTAAATCCCTTTAGATAAGCGACGAGTGTAAGTTCCAAAATAAACAGTTTCTTTCATGTCCATACCTCTTAATAATGATAAACTTATTATACCACAAAATGAAATTCTTAACTGACTTTCATCATTTTTTGAAAATTACAGAAAACATCTTAGGGAGATTTATTTAGTTTTTACCTTGCTTTCAAAAATCAAAGTGATATAATAATCATATATTTGATTTAAAGGAGTGTTTTATGAAAAAACGTATTTTTCTAACGGCTGCAGTAGCAGTGTTGTCCTCAGCACTACTAGCAGCTTGTTCGTCTGGTGGTAAAAATGCCAACCAACCTGTGACTTATACTTATGTCTTCTCATCGGATCCCGCAACTTTGGACTACACAGTTTCTGGAAATTCCAGTACCAAACAGGTGACTGGGAATGTCATCGATGGTTTGCTTGAGAATGACCAATATGGAAATCTGGTGCCGTCTGTAGCAGAGGACTGGAGTGTTTCTAAAGATGGTTTGACTTACACTTATAAAATCCGGAAAGGGATTAAGTGGTACACTAATGAAGGCGAAGAATATGGTGAAGTAAAGGCTCAGGATTTCGTGACAGGTTTGAAACATGCTGTCGCTAAGAAATCACAAGCCCTCTATCTTGTACAGGATTCAATCAAAGGGTTGGATGATTATATTAACGGGAAAACAAATGATTTTTCTACTGTTGGAATTAAGGCGACAGATGATTATACACTCGTTTATACGCTTAATAATCCTGAATCTTTCTGGAATTCTAAGACAACGATGGGTGTTTTAGCACCAATCAATGAAGACTTTTTAGCCTCTAAAGGGGATGATTTTGGTAAACCTACTGATGTTACAAGTATTCTATACAATGGTCCTTACCTTCTGAAAGGTCTCACATCGAAATCTTCAATCGAGATGACAAAAAACCAAAACTATTGGGATAAAGGAAATGTCTTCATTGATGATATAAAATTGACCTTCTTTGATGGTCAAGATGCAGACTCTCTTGGTCGTGGTTTTGATGAAGGCCACTACCCAGCAGCTCCGCTCTTTAAGAATTCTGCAAACTATGAGCGATTTAAAGAAAAATACAAAGACAACATTGTGTATGGTCAACAAAGAGGAGGTAGCTACTACATTTCAACTAATATTGACCGTGTAGCCTATAACCATACTTCTAAAACAACGGACGAAGAAAAAACATCTACTAAGAAAGCTTTGTTGAACAAAGATTTCCGCCAAGCCTTGGCTTTTGGAGCAGATCGTAAGGCTGCTGTCTCTCAAGTATTTGGTGATGAAGTTGCCCCTCGTAAATTACGTACTAGCTTTACACCTCCAACGTTTGTTCAAATTGGAGATCAATCTTTTGGTCAAGTAACAAAAGCAGAACTTGACAAGTTGGATACTGCTTGGAGCGATGTTAGCCTAGATGATGCACAAGATTCACTTCATAATGTAGAGAAAGCTAAAACCAAACTTGAAGCGGCTAAGAAAACTCTTCAAGCTGACGGTGTTCAGTTCCCTATTCACTTGGACTTGCCAGTTTCCTCTACTCAAACAGATTTTGTACGTCAAGCTCAATCGTATAAACAATCAATAGAGGAAGCTCTTGGAGTTGAAAATGTAGTGGTTGATATCCAACAAGTTTCTGATGATGAATTGGGAAGTATGACCGTTCTTGCAACTTCAAAAGATAATATCGACTGGGATATCAATCCAAACAGTGGATGGAGCCCAGACTATGCAGATCCATCAACCTATCTTGATGCATTTGATCCAACATCTGGACCAACTCTTCTTGGAGCACTTGGTATTGCACCAGGATCAGATAGTTCAGCCATTAAGGCAGTAGGATTGGATAAATACAAAGAATTACTTGATGATGCAAACAGTGAGAAAACAGATCTCGAAAAACGCTATTCAAAATATGCTAAAGCTCAAGCATGGTTGACAGATAGTGCTTTGATCATCCCTGTTAACTCTGACGGTGCCCAAATGCTTGTTACAAAGAAAGTCCCAGGAACAGGAGCAGATGGTTGGGTCGGTGATAAAACAAGTGAAAACAGTTATAAATATCTGAAGATTCAAGATAAGATTGTGACAAGTAAAGAAATGGAAGAATTCCGCAAGAAATTTGCTGAAGAAAAAGCAAAATCAAACGAAGAATACCAAAAACAACTATCAAGTCATATTAAAGATTAAATAAATCTCCTCAATTGAGGAGATTTTTCTTTTTGTCTATCCATGTAAGCACTTTAAAAAAGAGTTATTTTAGTCTAAAAATGGTATAATGAGAGAATGACAGAAAGGATGTATTTATGGAACATAAAGAGAAACATTTTAGCCTATCTTGGTTTTTTAAGTGGTTTTTAGATAATAAAGCCATCACTGTATTTTTAGTAACCTTGTTACTGGGGCTAAACATTTTTATTCTAAGTAAGATTAGTTTTATCTTTTTACCAGTTTTGGATTTTCTAGGAGTTGTCATGTTGCCAGTTATTTTATCTGGTTTACTTTATTACCTCCTCAATCCGATTGTGGACTGGATGGAGAAGCACAAGATCAATCGTGTTCTTGCCATTAGTATTGTTTTTGTCATTATCGGACTCTTTATCATTTGGGGATTGGCAGTCGCAATTCCTAATCTGCAACGTCAAGTCTTAAATTTTGCGAAGAATGTGCCGACATACCTGGAAGATGCTGATAAGGTGATCAATGACCTTGTAACCAAACGCTTGCCAGATGATTTTAGACCACAGTTGGAGCAGGTTCTTTCCAATGTTTCTAGTGAGGCGACCATGTGGGCCAGCAAAATCTCTTCTCAAGCTGTTAACTGGGTTAGCGCCTTTATCAGTAGCGTTTCCCAGGTCATTGTAGCGGTTATTATCGTACCCTTCATGCTCTTTTATCTTTTGAGAGATGGGAAAGGCTTGCGAGATTACCTGACTAAATTCATCCCAAACAAGTTAAAAGAACCTGTCGGACAAGTTTTGTCAGATGTTAATAAACAGTTGTCAAACTATGTTAGAGGACAGGTTACAGTTGCTATTATCGTGGCAATTATGTTTATTATCTTCTTTAAGATTATTGGTCTCAGATATGCTGTGACTCTTGGTATTACGGCTGGTATCCTCAATCTAGTACCTTACCTAGGTAGTTTTCTAGCGATGTTGCCTGCTCTGGTTTTGGGTTTGATTGCAGGGCCTGTCATGCTTTTAAAAGTAATTATTGTCTTTATTGTTGAACAAACGATTGAAGGTCGCTTCGTTTCTCCGCTTATTTTAGGTAGTCAGCTAAACATTCATCCCATCAATGTCCTCTTTGTTCTCCTAACTTCAGGATCTATGTTTGGTATTTGGGGAGTCTTGCTGGGAATTCCTGTCTATGCTTCTGCCAAGGTCGTTATCTCAGCTATCTTTAACTGGTATAAAAAAGTCAGCGGTCTGTATGAAGAAGAAGAAGGGGAGGAAATCAAGAGTGAACAATAGTCAACGCATGCTCCAGGCTTTGGATGAACAGGATTTAACCAAAGCGGATCAGTTTTTTCACAAAGCCCTCGAAACGGATTCAAGCGAAGTTCTTTATGAACTAGCAAGTTATCTAGAGGGAATTGGCTTTTATCCTCAAGCAAAAGAAATTTACCAAAAAATCGTTACAGAATTTCCAGAAGTGAATCTGAACTTAGCAAGCATTGCTAGTGAGGATGGCAATGTTGAGGAAGCTTTTGCTTACCTTGGGGAAATCACACCTGAAAGTGACTGGTACGTATCGGCCCTGGCCTTGAAGGCTGACCTCTATCAATTGGAAGGATTGACAGATGTAGCGCGTGAAAAGTTACTGGAAGCCCTAAATTACTCAGATGATGCCTTATTATTTTTTGGTTTGGCTGAGTTGGATAGCGAGCTAGGAAATTATCAGGAAGCTATTCAGGGCTATGCTCAATTAGACAATCGCTCTATCTATGAGCAAACGGGTGTCTCAACCTATCAGCGAATTGGCTACGCTTATGCCCAGTTAGGTAAGTTTGAAGCTGCAACTGAATTCTTAGAAAAAGCTTTAGAATTAGAATACGATGACCAAACTGCCTTTGAACTGGCTAGTCTTTACTTTGACCAAGAAGAGTATCAAAAATCTGTTCTTTACTTTAAGCAGATTGATACCATTTCACCTGATTTTGAAGGATATGAATATGGTTATAGTCAAGCCTTGCATAAGGAACATCAGGTGGAAGAGGCCCTTCGTATCGTTAAACAAGGTTTGGAGAAAAATCCATTTGAAACTCGGCTCTTACTAGCTGCTTCTCAGTTTTCGTATGAATTGCATGATCCTAGTGCTGCAGAGCAGTTTCTCCTTACTGCTAAAGAAGATGCAGAGGATACAGAAGAAATTTTTCTTCGCCTCGCAACCATTTATATGGAACAAGAGCGGTATGAAGATATCATCGCTCTCCAAAGTCAAGAACCTGAAAATCTTTTGACCAAGTGGATGATTGCACGCTCTTACCAGGAAATCGAGGATTTAGATAAGGCCCATGAGCTCTATCAGGAACTATCGCCTGACCTCAAGGATAATCCCGAGTTTTTGGAGCAGTATACTTATCTTTTGCGTGAATTGGGATATTTTGAAGAAGCAAAGGTACAAGCTGAAGCCTATTTAAAACTCGTTCCAGATGATGTTCAGATGCAAGAACTCTTAGAAACACTTTAAAAGTTATCTCTCTAAAAACGTATCCGTCAATTTGTCAGATACGTTTTTTTGGAAGAAATAGAATTTTTTTACAATTACTCTTGCTAAATTGTTTATTTATGCTATAATAGGAACAATTATTTTTAGGAGGTGCAGTATGTCTTATATGTTTGAGATATTACCAAGTTTGTTAAACGGTGCAAGTATGACACTTCAGGTCTTTGCTCTGGTTTTAATTTTTTCAATTCCCTTAGGTATTGTCGTTGCCTTTGCTTTGAAAGTCCGTTGGAAACCCCTCCATTATCTCATTGACCTTTATATTTGGGTAATGCGAGGGACTCCTTTGCTCTTGCAATTAATCTTTATTTACTATGTTCTTCCTAGCATTGGGATACGTTTAGATCGTTTGCCTGCTGCTGTGATCGCTTTTGTATTGAACTATGCAGCCTACTTTGCAGAAATCTTTCGTGGTGGGATCGAAACCATTCCTAAAGGTCAATATGAGGCTGCAAAAGTGTTAAAATTTAGCTCCTTTGATACAGTTCGCTATGTCATTCTTCCTCAGGTTACAAAGATTGTCTTACCGAGTGTCTTTAATGAAATTATGAGTCTGGTCAAGGATACTTCTTTGGTCTATGCTTTGGGGATTTCAGATTTGATTTTGGCTAGTCGGACTGCAGCTAATCGAGATGCCAGTCTTGTGCCTATGTTTTTAGCTGGAGCAATTTATCTAATCATGATTGGTCTTGTAACCATTGTAGCGAAAAAGCTTGAGAAGAAGTACAGTTATTACAGATAGGAGGATTGCTATGTTAGAATTACGAAACATCAACAAGGCCTTTGGTGGCAAACAAATCTTAACCAATTTCAGCCTATCAATTCCTGAAAAGCAAATCCTCGCAATCGTAGGTCCATCAGGAGGTGGAAAGACAACCCTATTACGTATGCTGGCTGGACTGGAAACCATCGATTCTGGGGAAATCTACTATAACGGCGAATCGCTAGCTATAGACGAACTAGAAAAGCGCAATCTTCTGGGATTTGTTTTCCAAGATTTTCAACTCTTTCCACATTTGTCAGTTCTAGATAACTTAACTCTGTCGCCCATAAAAACGATGAGTATGGAGAAGGAAGTTGCTGAGAAGAAGGCGCGTGGTTTGTTAGAGCAACTTGGGTTAGCAGGACATGCAGATGCCTTTCCATTCTCACTTTCAGGTGGGCAAAAACAGCGGGTGGCCTTAGCGCGCGCTATGATGATAAACCCAGAAATTATTGGATATGATGAACCTACATCAGCCTTAGACCCAGAATTGCGATTAGAAGTAGAAAAACTTATCCTTCAAAATAAAGAGCGTGGGATGACTCAGATTGTTGTGACCCACGATCTTCAGTTTGCGGAAAATATTGCTGATCAGATCCTTAAGGTTGATCCAAAGTAGGAGTAGGAGGTGCCTATGAAGAGAAAGAGAATTGCCCTTGTACTTGCTCTGTTCTTTAGCTTCTTCCTGACGGCTTGTACTCAGAAGGCAAGTGATCCAAATCAGGATAATTGGGCCAAATATCAAAAGCAGGGTAGCATTACCATTGGCTTTGACAATACCTTTGTTCCCATGGGATTTGAGGAAAAGAATGGCCAGTACGCGGGCTTTGATATTGACCTAGCCCAAGCTGCCTCTGAAAAGCTAGGAATTCAGATTAAATTTCAACCCATCGACTGGGATATGAAAGAAACTGAATTACAAAATGGTACTATTGATGCCATCTGGAATGGCTATACAGCTACAGATGAACGGAAAGAGAAGGTTGCCTTTACCATTCCTTACATGGAAAATCAACAAGTTTTGGTCTCTAAAAAGTCTCAAAATATCTACTCAGTTCAGGATATGACTGACAAATTTTTAGGGGCCCAGGCTGGATCTTCTGGCTATTTGAATTTTGAAGGACAACCCGAACTACTCAAGAATCGAGTAAAAGATCAGAAGGCCAATCAATACCAAAGTTTTAATGAAGCCTTAATTGATTTGAAAAATGACCGGATTGATGCCTTGTTGATTGACCGGGTATATGCCAATTATTATCTCCAGTCTGAAGGAATATTAAATGACTACAATGTCTTTTCAGCTGGATTTGAAAGTGAAGCTTTTGCAGTTGGTGTTAGACCTGCTGATAAAACTTTGCTAGCTGCTCTGAATCAGGCTTTTATATCACTATACCAAGAAGGAAAATTCCAGGAAATCAGCCAGAAATGGTTTGGGGAAGATGTAGCCACCAGTCAAGTTAAAAATCAAGAATAAGAAAAGAGATTGAGTTTTTCCTCAGTCTCTTTTTGCATCGAAAAATCCTCTGGCAAGTACCAGAGGATAGGGGTTTATACTCAATGAAAATCAAAGAGCAAACTAGGAAGCTAGCCGCAGGCTGCTCAAAACACTGTTTTGAGGTTGTAGATAAGACTGACAAAGTCAGGAACATATATCTACGGCAAGGCAACGCTGACGTAGTTTGAAGAGATTTTCGAAGAGTATTATTTCATTGTTGGGAAGAGCAATACATCACGGATAGTGGTTGTATCAGTGAGGAGCATGCAAAGACGGTCGATACCGATACCCAAACCACCTGTTGGTGGCATACCGTATTCAAGAGCCTCGATGTAGTCGTAGTCGATACCTGTTGCCTCATCATCACCAAGTTCTTTGGCTTTAGCTTGGGATTCGAAACGGCTAAGCTGGTCGATTGGGTCGTTCAACTCAGTAAAGGCGTTACCGTATTCCTTGGTCATAATGAAGAGCTCAAAGCGGTCAGTAAAGCGTTCGTCTTCAGGGTTTTTCTTAGCGAGTGGAGAGACAGCTACTGGATGACCGTAGACAAAGGTTGGTTGAATCAAGGTTTCTTCGACAAATTCTTCAAAGAAAGCATTGATGATGTGACCAACTTCAGTGTAGTGTTTCTCAACTGGAACTTTCTTCTCAGCAGCGATAGCTTTAGCTTCTTCGAAAGTCATGTCTTGCCAGAAATCTACACCAGTAATTTCTTTGATAGCATCCACCATGTGAACACGTTTAAATGGTTCGTTGATTTTGATTTCAGTTCCTTGGTAGTTGACTGGGCCGTCACCTTTAACAGCTTTAGCAGCATGTTGGATAATGCCTTCAGTCAAGTCCATGATGTCTTGGAAGTCTGCATAAGCTTGGTAAACCTCGATAGAAGTGAACTCAGGGTTATGAGTGGCGTCCATTCCCTCGTTACGGAAGATACGCCCAATCTCGTAAACACGTTCCATACCACCAACGATGAGGCGTTTTAAGTGAAGCTCAGTTGCGATACGAAGTACCATGTCAATGTTCTGTGCATTGTGGTGCGTGATAAATGGACGAGCAGCAGCACCACCAGCTTCATTATGAAGAACAGGTGTTTCTACTTCAAGGAAACCTTTTTGATCAAGGTAACGACGGATTTCAGAGATGATTTTTGAACGAGTGACAAAACGTTCAAAGCTTTCACGATTAGAAATCAAGTCTAGGTAACGTTTACGATAGATGGTTTCAACGTCTGTCAAACCGTGGAATTTCTCTGGAAGCGGGCGAAGTGCTTTAGACAAGTGTGTGATGTGAGTTGCCTTGATAGAGAGTTCACCCATATCTGTACGCATGACTTCACCTTCGACACCGAGGAAGTCACCGAGGTCAGCCTTTTTGAAGATTTCGTAGTTTTCTTCACCGACTTCATCTTTACGAACGTAGATTTGGATTTGACCTTCTCGGTCTTGAAGATGGGCGAAGCCGACTTTACCTTTACCACGTTTACTAACTAAACGTCCAGCGATAGTAGCAGTTTCGTTTAATTCATGTAATTGTTCTTTATCGAGTTCTGCAAATTTGTCTTTTAGTTCTTGAGAGTTAGCAGTACGTTCAAAACGTTTACCGAAAGGATCAATTCCTTGTTCACGAAGCGCAGCCATTTTTTCACGGCGAACGATCTGCTGGTCATTTAGTTCTTCCATATGTTCTGTAGACATGAAATCCTCCTAATTTTACTCAAAATTTGATACGATGAGTCTTTTTGCGGTACTCCCATTTTATCATAAATAGTCAAGAAATTCACGGATATTCTTTGAAAACTAAAAAGAACTTGACCATTAAGATCAAGTTCCATTATTTTCCTTGATAGGAAGTGTCATTCCACATTTCCAGAGTGAAGGTTTCAAAATCCTTGGTTTCTAAAACTGTTAGACTAGCATTGGCTAAACCACCATCTTTTCGAAGAAGGGGCTCTTTATAACCTAGAAGGGTACGAAGACTAGCAGTGAGATTTGCACCATGACCAACAATTAGAACTCTCTTAGCCTGACTCCCCTTCAGAGATTTGATAAATTGAATGGTGCGTTGAGTTGTAGAGTAGAGGGATTCCGCTTCAAACATTCTTGTATCGAACTTAGCTAAGTTTGTACGAAAAGCCTTGATTTGTTGTGGGTAGATGGCCTCTAATGTTGCAATTTTTAATCCCTCTAGTTTTCCGAGATGCCATTCACGCAGGTCAGGAATAGCCTTTAAAGGACATTGTATCTGGAGTTGACTTTGGATAATTTCAGCAGATTTGACCGCTCTTGGTAAATCACTTGAATAAATCTCATCGAAAGGGATATTGCTGAGATATTGACCGAGCGCCTTTAAGGTATCAATAGACTCAGGAAGAAGAGGTGAGTCCCCTCCGGCACCTTGGAAACGTCCTTCAAGATTCCAGATAGTTCGGCCATGACGCACAAAATAGAGTTTCATCAGTTGTTTTCCTCCAAGATATCTGCAAAATCTGCTTTCACAAAGCTAGCCAAGTCTTGTGGAGCAATAATGATACTATGCCCGACTTCCCCAGCAGAGACGATTATTTTGTCTAAATCTAAAGCTGTTTTATCAATAAAAATAGGATAGTTGTGTTTTTGGCGAATGCCGACGGGGTTATTTGCCCCATGAATATAGCCTGTCGTTTTTTCTAGGTCTTTTTGTGGAATCATACTCACTTTTTTATTACCAGAAACCTTTGCTAGTTTTTTCTCAGCGAGGTGTTCTGTTATGGGAACGATTCCGATAATTGGGCCTGTCTTGTCCCCTAGCAGAGCCAAGGTTTTAAAGATATGTGTTCGATCATATTCCGAAGGAAGTTCTCCCTCAAGCGCATTGATTTGAATCCCTGTGTGCTCAATTCCTGCTTTGGTTAAGATTTGCTCGACAAGAGTTTTTTTAATTTTTACTTTTTTTGCCATTATTTATACTTATCCTCCAATTGACTCATCCAGATACCAAGCCAAATGCCAAGTGCAAAGAAGAAGGCGATGAGAACATAGCTCACGATGGAAAGTCCAGTGTATTGGATACTTTCAGCACTTCCAGCATTTGGAATCAAAATCAAGAGGGTGCTTGATAGCACAATCCCAATAATAAAGTGATAAACACGGGAGTGGTAGTTGTTCAAGGCATGGTCCATTAATTTTGAAAAGATAATAAGAGTTGCTCCTGCACCAATCCCGATAGGAAGGAAGGTACCAAATAAATCAAAGGTCTTAAAGCCAGTTAGCATCGGAGCGTACAGTCCTAAAATTAAGAGTAGATTTGATGGACTTAAACCAGGCACCAAGACACCTAGAGCTAAAAGAACACCTGCCAAGATGAAACTAGCGAAACTGGCGCTGAGAGAACCAACAACAAAGTTTAGCGCGTAGAGCCCTAGACCTGAAAGGATAAAGGTAGTCCAGAACCAGACTAGGTCAACCTTGTCACGATCAGATTCTCGAGTAGATTCTCTAAGGAGGCTAGGAACTGTACCGATGATAGCTCCAGCAAAACTCCATAAAACATAGACTTGGTAATTTTCTAGCAAATACTCGATTGGATAAGAAAACAAACCAATGCCTAGCAACATCCCAATAGCTACTGGGATAAAGTATAGGACATTCTCTTTAAAATCCTTAAAGGGATGAGCAAGAAAGCCAATCATTCGCTCGTAGATTCCCAAAATCGCTGCCAGAACACCACCAGAAATTCCAGGTAGGATAAATCCTAAGGCGATGACGATTCCTTTAATAACTCTTGCAATCCATGAAAACATATTAGACTCCTCAATTTCATAAATTTCTTTCTCTGTCTTATCAATTATAACACAGACGGCAAAAAAATGAAAAAGCAAGTGAAAAAGTTGCGATTTTCACTTGCTTTATGGTCTTAAAAATAGCTTTCTGAAGGTTTCTTCTTTTTCCTTATCAGTAGAAATGAGATTGATGTCTAGGTGATGTTCAAATCCTGCAATTTTTCCTTTAGAAGTATACTGATGGAGGTCATAGTCTAAATCAGTATTGGGTGTGGCCTCAAAGTAGCCTGAGTCTGTCCCATAAGAAGGAATCCAGACGGCCGAGAAATTCTTCGTATTGATGCTATGTTCTTGCATGAAATAAACACCAATGTAAATCCCAATATTTTTAGCGCCCAGCGATTCAAGTTTAGCCCGAAAAGCTTCGACTCCGTCATTCATATCGGCCATTGTTTTTTCCTCAACGTCAAGCCAGTAATAACTAGGATTATATGGAGAAGCAGAATTGTAGAAGACTTCAGCAGCTTTTTCCATTTCTTCTTTGTTCGTACCAGTTAGATAAGCATAAACGGCTACGGGGACATTGCGCTTTTGAAATTCTGAAATGTGATTTTTATAGGATTTATCAACCCCGTTGATAAAGGCTGCATCATTTGCTTCCGTGTGTTGAGTACCACTGTGCACGCGAACAATAGCTCCAGAAATATTTTGAGATAAAATATCGTAGTTTATCTCCTCCGGTCTTTGCCAACCAGAAATGTCAATAATGGGTTTATCAAGATTATGCAAGGCCTGGTTTTCAACTTGGACAGTGTTGCTTTTTGATTTGACCGAATGGTCTTCATAAGCTGGTTTATTAAAGATTAAAATAGCTATAACAATGGTGAATAGACTAAAAATAATAGCTGGATGAATCTCTTTTCTCATATCTAATTAGTTTAACGTAAATAGATAAAAAAATCAAAGAAAACGTTGAAAAGATGAATGAACTAGCATGTTTTCCCCTATTTCTCTGTTTGTTTACTCTAAGGAAGTAAATTATGGTATAATATAAGGGAATTTTTACAGAAAAGAGAATAGTGTGTCAAATTATGCCATTATTTTAGCAGCGGGTAAAGGTACTCGCATGAAATCAGATCTTCCAAAGGTACTTCATAAGGTAGCAGGAATTTCGATGTTGGAACATGTTTTTCGTAGTGTTGGTGCTATTCAACCTGAAAAAACAGTCACTGTTGTGGGACACAAGGCGGAGTTAGTTGAGCAAGTCTTGGCTGGACAGACAGACTTTGTCACCCAATCGGAACAACTAGGAACTGGGCATGCTGTCATGATGGCAGAACCCATTCTCCAAAACCGCTCTGGCCACACCTTGGTTATCGCTGGGGATACTCCTCTGATTACAGGTGAAAGCTTGAAAAACCTCTTGGATTTCCATATCAATCACAAAAATGTGGCGACTATTTTAACGGCTGAAGCAGCAGATCCTTTTGGATATGGTCGTATCGTCCGTAACGATAACGCTGAAGTTCTTCGTATTGTGGAGCAGAAAGATGCCACAGACTTTGAAAAGCAAATCAAGGAAATCAATACTGGAACTTACGTATTTGACAATGAACGTCTTTTTGAGGCCCTTAAAAACATCAACACCAACAATGCCCAAGGTGAATACTATATTACTGATGTGATTGGTATTTTCCGTAATGCGGGTGAGAAGGTTGGCGCCTATACTCTCAAGGATTTTGATGAAAGTCTTGGGGTAAATGACCGTGTGGCTCTTGCGACTGCGGAAGCAGTGATGCGTCGCCGTATCAACCAAAAGCATATGGTTAATGGTGTCAGCTTTGTCAATCCAGAAGCAACTTACATCGATGTTGATGTTGAGATTGCTCCTGAAGTCCAAATCGAAGCCAATGTTACCTTGAAAGGTCAAACGAAGATTGGGGCGGAAACTGTTTTAACAAATGGAACTTATATCGTGGATAGCGATATCGGAGCTGGAGCTGTGATTACGAATTCCATGATTGAGGAAAGTACAGTTGCAGATGGTGTGACAGTCGGTCCGTATGCTCATATTCGTCCAGGCTCAAGTCTAGCTTCCCAAGTTCACATTGGAAACTTTGTTGAAGTAAAAGGATCTTCAATCGGTGAAAATACCAAGGCAGGTCATTTGACCTATATCGGAAACTGTGAGGTAGGTAGCCATGTTAACTTTGGCGCAGGCACGATTACAGTTAACTACGACGGGAAGAATAAGTACAAGACTGTCATTGGCAATAATGTCTTTGTTGGATCAAACTCAACTATCATTGCTCCAGTGGAACTTGGTGATAATTCACTAGTTGGAGCTGGTTCAACGATTACAAAAGATGTTCCAGCTGACGCCATTGCTATTGGACGTGGACGTCAAGTTAATAAAGATGAATATGCACTACGTTTGCCTCATCATCCTAAGAATCAGTAGGAGTCTATCATGGAATTTGAAGAAAAAACGATTAGCCGGAAGGAAATCTATCAAGGTCCTATTTTTAAGCTAGTGCAAGATCAGGTGGAACTACCCGAAGGGAAGGGAACGGCCCAACGTGATTTGATTTTTCACAATGGAGGCGTATGTGTTCTAGCTGTGACAGCTGAGGATAAAATCGTCCTTGTTAAGCAATACCGAAAAGCTATTGAAGCTATCTCTTATGAAATTCCTGCTGGTAAACTGGAAATTGGTGAAAATGCAGATCCCATGTCGGCGGCTCTTCGTGAATTGGAGGAGGAAGTTGCCTATACGGGTAAGTTAGAGCTTCTATATGATTTCTACTCTGCTATTGGTTTTTGTAATGAAAAATTAAAACTCTACCTCGCAAGAGATTTAACTAAGGTGGAAAATCCTCGTCCGCAAGATGATGATGAAACCTTGGAAGTTCTAGAGGTCAGCCTTGAGGAAGCAAAAAACTTAATTCGGTCTGGCCATATCTGTGATGCCAAGACGATTATGGCAATCCAGTACTGGGAATTGCAAGAGAAATAGAGGAGTAGCCCATGGGAAAACCTTTGTTAACAAATGAAATAATCGAACGTGCCAATCGTGGGGAGAAAATCTCTGGGCCACCTCTTCAAGATGACGAGGAAACTAAAATTTTATCAACTTCTTCACAAAACTTTGGTTATTCACGTTCTAGAGACTATAATTCTATTCAAGATACTTTAACAATCGAAGTAGAGCCAACGATTCATAAGAGCCGTCGCATTGAGAATACCAAGAGAAATGTTTTTAACTCGAAACTAAACAGAATCTTATTTACAGTCATCCTTCTCTTGATTTTACTTGTGTTGGCGATGAAACTTTTGTAATAGAAAAGGAAATAAAATGAAAATTGGAATCATTGCAGCAATGCCAGAAGAGCTCCTATACTTGACTCAGAATTTAGATGGAGCACAAGAAGTCCAAGTCCTCGGAAATACTTACTACACTGGTACTGTTGGCAAGACAGAAGTTGTCCTAGTTCAGAGTGGGATTGGAAAGGTCATGTCAGCTATGAGTGTAGCGGTGTTAGCTGACCATTTCCAAGTGGATGCCGTTATCAATACAGGATCAGCAGGTGCAGTTGCAGAAGGGATTGCCGTTGGAGATGTAGTGATTGCGGATAAATTGGCTTACCATGATGTGGATGTAACTGCTTTTGGCTATGCTTATGGTCAAATGGCTGGTCAACCTCTTTACTTTGAATCCTATAAGAACTTTATCGCTAGGATTAAAGAGAATTTATCTCAATTAGAACAGACCTGGCACCTAGGCTTGATTGCTACAGGGGACAGTTTTATAGCTGGGAAGGATAAGATTGCTAGTATCAAATCCCACTTTCCAGATGTTTTAGCAGTTGAAATGGAAGGGGCAGCGATTGCACAGGCGGCTCAGGCTCTTGGCCTACCTTTCCTAGTCATTCGTGCCATGAGCGACAATGCCAATCACGAAGCTTCTATCTCTTTTGATGAGTTTATCATTGAAGCTGGACGTCGTTCTGCCCAAGTTTTACTGGCCTTTTTAAAGGCTATGGATTAAGCGGAAATTTGACAGTTTATCTAGCTTATGATAAGATTTAAGTAAAGAAAAGCTAGAAAACGTTTCAGAGGATATTATGAGTATTGAAATGACCGTCAGTGAGATTGCAGAGGTCTTAGGACTCTCTCGTCAAGCAATCAACAATCGTGTCAAAGAACTTCCAGAAGAGGACACGAAAAAAAATGACAAAGGTGTAACTGTAGTTACTCGAAGTGGCTTGATTAAGCTAGAAGAAATCTATAAAAAAACGATTTTTGAAGATGAACCAGTCAGTGATGATGTCAAACAACGCGAACTGATGGAAATCTTAGTCGATGAGAAAAACGCTGAAATTCTTCGTTTATATGAGCAGCTCAAGGCCAAAGACCAGCAGTTGGCAGAAAAAGATGAACAGATGCGTGTTAAAGATCGACAGATTGCTGAAAAGGACAAACAATTGGACCAACAGCAACAATTAACTCTTCAAGCTATGAAGGATCAAGAAAGTTTGAAACTAGAGTTGGACCAAGCAAAAGAAGAAGTTCAAGCTACCAAAAAAGGCTTTTTTGCTCGCTTATTTGGAGGAAAATAAAGAAGCTGTTTGGGTTATTCACTAACCTGATAGCTTCTTTTATTATTTATGGTTTAAATTGAGTCGGAACTGAGGTAAAAGATGGAAAAATTAAGAGATTATATTGCCTTTGATTTGGAGTTCAATCAATACGAAGGGGTTACCCATTTGATTCAAGTATCAGCAGTTCGCTTTCAAAATGGTCAAGAAATAGGTGCATTTGATTCTTATGTTCATACTACAGCGCCTTTGAAGAGTTTTATCAATGGCTTGACTGGAATCACAGCTGAAACCTTGAAAGATGCGCCAATGGTGGAACAAGTTTTAAGGGATTTTCAGATTTTTGTTGGTAATTTACCTATGGTTGGATACAATGCGTCCAAAAGTGATCTGCCTATTCTCTTGGAGCATGGCTTGGACTATCGTGACCAGTATAAGGTTGATCTATATGATGAGGCTTTTGAACGGCGTAGTTCTGACTTACACGGCATAGCCAATCTTAAATTACAAACTGTAGCGAATTTTTTAGGCTTTCACGGGAAGTCTCATAATAGTTTAGAGGACGCCCGCATGACGGCGCGTGTTTACGAAGCCTTTCTGGAATCGGATGAAGGAAAGCTATTAATAGAAGACCAGAGTAGTTTTTCGATGAATAATCCTTTCGGTGGCTTAGATTTATCCCAATTTTTAGACTAGGAGTGCTTATGAAACCTGAAAAACCTAAAAAGCTAGGTTTTAGGAAGATATACTATAACCTAGATAAGATTTTATTTCTATTTTTCTTGATTTTCATGATGGTAGAGTTTGTTTGGTTGCCATTGAATTCATGGATAGCTGGCATACTTCTAAGACAAACAGGTTACTTGTTTATCTCCTACAATAACTTTTGGGCGATTATACAAGGCTCACCCTTTGTCAGTTTAGCCTTTCTCATTTTAATAGCAATCAATCTTTTAGTGGCTTATTTTCAAATCTGTCTTTTGTTTATCGGGGCGCGTCACCTTCTCTACCATGAAAAGAGAACCCTGATTGAATATAGTCGAAAAGTCTTTCACCAGAGCTTTCTATTTGTCAAACGATTGAGCTTTTGTAAGATGGCCTTTGTCTTCTTTTATGTAGCTCTACTTTTTCCTTTTATTAGGAAAATTTTAAAAATCTACTATCTCAACAAGATTATTATCCCCGATTTTATCGTTACATATCTAGAAGATAAGAACTGGCTGGTAGGGCTGTTGATCATAGCATCTGCTTGGATCTTTCTCTACATTTCTGTTCGCTTCATGTTTGCCCTTCCTAAGATTCTCTTTGAAAGAAAGACAGTAAGAGAAAGTGTGAAATATAGTCTCCAAAAGACGAAGAAAAACGTCCTTTTCTTCTCTTGGCATCTTCTACTCATTATCATTAAAACCTATCTCTTCTTTTTTGTTTTGTTAATTCCCTTGCTCTTTGCTCAGGCGGTAATGGATAACTTTACTCAAAAAGAATCCTTGATTCTTGGTGTGATTAATTTTATCTTGATTAAAAACCTCCATTACATGACCCTGACTTATTTCCTAGTGAAGTTTGTTTCCTTCCTGACAGGAGAAGAGTTGGAGATCATGCCAAGGCGAAAGAAAGACCATCTGATGAGGTGGGGAGTCATGGGGTGTGCAAGTATCTTTTTTGCTTTAGAAGGTTATATCTATCTGGAGTCTCCGGATACCAATACACCTTTAGTGATTTCACACAGAGGAGTAAGTAATAAAAATGGTGTTCAAAATACGGTACAGTCTTTAGAAAAGACAGCCCAACTAAAACCAGACCTCGTCGAGATGGATGTGCAAGAAACGAAAGACGGTCAGTTCGTGGTGATGCACGACGCTAACCTTAAATCGCTAGCAAGAATTAATGCTACACCGCAAGACTTAACTCTGGATGAATTAACAAATACAGATATTTACGAGAATGGCTATCAAACAAAGATTTCAAGTTTTGATGATTATTTAGAACGCGCAAATGCTTTAAACCAAAAATTGCTGATTGAGATTAAAACCAGTAAAAAAGATAGTCCACAAATGATGGACCATTTTCTCGAAAAGTATGGAGCGACTATCAAGAAATATGGCCACCAGATGCAGTCACTAGACTATCATGTGATTGATAAGGTCTTGGCTTATGATTCTGAAATTCCAGTGTACTTCATTCTGCCATATAATAGTGTGTTTCCGAGAACCGAGGCGACTGGCTATACCATGGAGTATTCAACTTTGGATGAATACTTTGTCAACAAGCTCTGGACAACAGATCAGAAACTATATGTTTGGACTGTGAATAGTTCTGAGTCCTTTGATAAGGCAGTCAGACTTGGAGCAGATGGCATAATAACGGATGATCTTGAAATGGTCCAGTCACAAGTCACAATGGCTCAAGATGATCCGGAATACACGGAATTACTCTTAAAGAAAGCAATGGAATTCTTTGATTTCTAAGAAAAAAAGAGAAACAGATGTTTCTCTTTTTTTGTGGATTAGAAAGGCAATTTTCCAGCGAAAGCACCGAGTTTCTTCTTAGTCGTTTCATCAATTTGTTCAAGTGCAGCGTTAATCGCTTGCACAGTCATGTCAGAAAGGGTTTCGAGATCTTCTGGATCTACAACTGCTGGGTTGAAGTCAATGCTGACAACTTTTTTGTCTCCAGTCAGAGTTGCTTGGACAAGATCCTGAGCTGATTTTCCAACAAATTCCATGGCAGCGAGTTCTGCTTGACTTTGTTCCATTTGTTTTTGAAGTTTTTGTGCTTGGCGCATCATGTTCTGCATGTTCATCATAGCGGTTTATAGTTTCCTTTTTCTATTATTTTCTTTTTTATTTTACCAATTTTAGGAGCAAAAGTCTAACAATAGTTTAAAACATCGTAGAGATTGCTTTCTTAAATTTACAAAAATGGATGCCATAATTTTCCTAGCTTTTTCTTGTATTTCAAAAAATATGTTTAAGTTTTCTTTAAGGTTTCTATTATATTCTAAAGAACTCTATATTAACCGAACGTTGAATAAGGGGGATAGAGAATAACCTAAATTTATTTCTTAATTTGTTATGATTTTTCAGATTTTGTTGAATATTGTTCATTTTTCATCCTAAATAATGAGCCGATTCATATAGTGGCTCTTTATCTTTTCTTCATGATAGGCATATATTGTGATATAATAGATGGTAATGAGTTTTTTAGAATAAACTAAAGGAGAATATAAATGATCTATGCAGGAATCCTAGCCGGAGGAACTGGCACACGCATGGGAATCAGTAATTTACCAAAACAATTCTTGGAGTTGGGTGATCGACCTATTTTGATCCACACAATTGAAAAATTTGTCTTAGAACCAAGTATTGAAAAAATTGTAGTTGGAGTTCATGGAGATTGGGTATCTCATGCTGAGGACTTGGTTGACAAGTATCTTTCTCTTCACAAGGATCGCATCATCATTACTAAGGGTGGTGCTGATCGCAATACCAGTATCGAGAAGATTATAGAAGCTATTGATGCCTATCGTCCAATCACTCCAGAAGATATCGTGATTACGCATGACTCTGTTCGTCCTTTTATCACACTTCGCATGATTCAGGACAACATCAAGCTTGCTCAAGATCATGATGCAGTTGATACAGTAGTAGAAGCGGTTGACACTATTGTTGAAAGCACTAATGGCCAATTTATCACGGATATTCCAAATCGTGCTCACCTCTATCAAGGTCAAACACCTCAGACATTCCGCTGCAAGGATTTCATGGATTTGTATGGTTCTCTATCTGACCAAGAAAAGGAAATCCTGACGGATGCATGTAAGATTTTTGTTATCAAAGGGAAAGACGTTGCTCTAGCTAAAGGGGAATATTCAAACCTTAAAATCACAACTGTAACAGACTTGAAAATCGCGAAAAGCATGATTGAGAAAGACTAAGGCTATGATTAATCAAATTTATCAACTGACAAAACCAAAGTTTATCAATGTAAAATACCAAGAAGAGGACATTGATCAAGAGAATCATATCCTGATTCGTCCAAATTATATGGCGGTTTGTCATGCAGATCAACGTTACTATCAAGGGAAACGCGATCCAAAGATATTGGCTAAAAAGCTTCCTATGGCTATGATTCACGAGTCTTGTGGAACTGTTATTTCAGATCCAACTGGGACTTATGAAGTCGGTCAAAAGGTCGTTATGATTCCAAATCAACCGCCTATGCAGAGTGACAAGGAATTCTACGAGAACTACATGACAGGGACCTACTTCCTATCTAGTGGTTACGATGGCTTTATGCGAGAATTTGTCTCTCTTCCAAAAGATCGTGTTGTGTCTTATAATGACATTGAGGACACAGTTGCTGCCATCACCGAGTTTGTAAGTGTTGGCATGCATGCCATGGCTCGATTCCTGCATCTTGCTCATAGCAAGCGAGAGCGAATCGCTGTTATCGGAGATGGTAGTTTGGCCTTTGTGGTTGCAAATATTATCAATTACACCTTGCCAGAAGCAGAGATTATCGTCATTGGTCGCCATTGGGAAAAATTGGAGCTCTTCTCTTTTGCAAAAGAGTGCTATATCACGGATAATATCCCAGAGGATTTGACCTTTGATCATGGATTTGAGTGTTGCGGTGGTGATGGTACAGGCCCAGCTATCAATGACTTGATTCGCTATATTCGTCCACAGGGAACGATTCTCATGATGGGAGTGAGCGAATACAAGGTTAATATCAATACACGAGATGCTTTGGAAAAAGGATTGTTATTAGTAGGCTCATCTCGTTCAGGACGCGTCGATTTTGAGAAGGCCATTCAAATGATGGAAGTTAAAAAGTTTGCGAATCGTCTGAAGAATATCCTTTATGTTGAAGAGCCTGTGAGAGAAATCAAGGACATTCACCGTGTCTTTGCTACAGACCTAAATACTGCTTTCAAAACAGTATTTAAGTGGGAAGTGTAGAAGAGGGAGGTTAATTGTGGAGAAACTCATCAAAGAAAAAATTTCTTCTTTACTATCTGATGAAGAGGAAGTACTCAGTGTTGAACAGCTGGGAGGCATGACCAATCAAAACTATTTGGTTAAAACAACCAACAAACAGTATATTGTGAAATTTTTTGGTAAAGGGACTGAAAAACTCATCAATCGTCAAAATGAAAAGTACAATCTTGAACTTTTAGAGGATTTAGATTTAGATGTCAAAAATTATCTTTTTGATATTGAGTCAGGGATTAAAGTAAATGAGTACATCGAATCAGCAGTAACTCTTGATTCAACATCAATTAAGTCCAAGTTTGAAAAGATTGCACCAATTTTACAAACCATCCACGCTTCAGGGAAAAAATTGAGAGGAGAGTTTGCTCCTTTTGAGGAAATCAGAAAATATGAATCCTTGATTGAAGGAGCTGTCCCTTATGAAAATTATGAAGCTGTAAGAAAAGATGTGTTTTCACTAGAAAAGAGATTGGCTGATTTGGGTGTTGATAGAAAATCCTGTCATATCGATTTGGTACCAGAAAACTTTATCGAGTCACCGCAAGGTCGATTGTATTTGATTGACTGGGAGTACTCTTCTATGAATGACCCGATGTGGGATTTGGCAGCTCTTTTCTTAGAGTCTGAATTTACAAAGCAAGAGGAAGATGATTTCCTTTCCTACTATGAAAGTGATAAAACGCCTGTATCACGTGAGAAGATTCGTATCTATAAAATCTTGCAAGATACTATCTGGAGTTTGTGGACAGTGTATAAAGAAGCTCAAGGAGCTGACTTTGGAGATTATGGTATCAACCGTTACCAAAGAGCTGTCGAAGGTTTGACTTATTATGGAGGTTAGGATGAAGAATAAAAATGGTGTTTCCTTTGGTCTGCTCTCTGGTATCTTCTGGGGATTAGGTCTAACGATTAGTGCTTATATCTTTTCAATTTTTACCAATCTTTCACCTTTTGTGGTGGCTGCTGCTCATGATTTCTTGAGTATCTTTATCTTGTTAGCTTTTCTTTTGGTAAAAGAAGGAAAAGTTCGCCTCTCGATTTTCTTAAATATTCGAAATGTAAGTGTAATTATCGGTGCTTTGCTAGCAGGACCTATAGGTATGCAGGCCAATCTTTATGCGGTTAAATATATCGGTAGTTCTCTAGCTTCATCTGTATCGGCTATTTACCCAGCAATTTCAGTTTTGCTCGCCTTCTTCATTTTGAAACACAAGGTTTCAAAGAATACAGTATTTGGTGTTTTCTTGATTATTGCAGCGATCATTGCTCAAACCTACAAGGTTGAACAGGTTAACTCGTTTTACATTGGGATTCTTTGTGCCCTTATCTGTGCCATTGCCTGGGGGAGCGAAAGTGTTCTCAGCTCCTATGCTATGGAAAGTGAATTAAGTGAAATTGAAGCCTTGCTAATCCGACAAGTAACCTCATTCTTGTCCTATCTTGTGATTGTACTCTTTTCTCACCATTCATTTGCAGAAGTGGCAGATGGGCAATTATTCGGCCTCTTGATTGTCTTTGCGGCCTTTGATATGATTTCCTACTTAGCTTATTATATCGCTATTAATCGTTTGCAACCTGCGAAAGCAACAGGTTTGAATGTGAGCTATGTAGTTTGGACTGTCTTATTTGCAGCTATTTTCTTAGGTGCACCGCTAGATATGCTGACAATTATCACTTCACTTATTGTTATGGCTGGTGTTTATATTATTATTAAAGAATAAAGGAGATTCATGTGAAAGCGATTATTTTAGCAGCGGGATTAGGAACTCGTCTGCGCCCTATGACTGAAAATACACCAAAAGCTTTGGTTAAGGTTAATCAAAAACCCTTGGTAGAATACCAAATCGAGTTTTTGAAAGAGAGAGGAATTGATGAGATTATCATCGTTGTCGGTTACCTCAAAGAACAATTTGAATACCTAAAAGAAAAATATGGTGTCCGTTTAGTCTTTAACGACAAGTATGCTGATTACAATAACTTTTACTCACTTTATCTAGTAAAAGAAGATTTGGCTAACAGCTACGTCATCGATGCAGATAACTATCTTTTCAAAAATATGTTTCGAAACGATCTTAAACGTTCTACCTATTTTAGCGTTTATCGTGAAGACTGTACGAACGAGTGGTTCTTGGTTTACGGTGATGACTACAAGGTCCAAGACATTATTGTTGACAGCAAAGCTGGTCGCATTCTGAGCGGAGTTTCATTCTGGGATGCACCAACTGCTGAGAAGATTGTTGGCTTTATTGACAAAGCTTACGAAAGTGGTGAATTTGTTGATCTCTACTGGGACAACATGGTCAAGGATAATATCAAAGAATTAGATGTCTATGTTGAAGAATTAGAAGACAATAGCATTTATGAAATTGATAGTGTAAAAGATTACCATAAGTTAGAAGAGATTTTATCTACTATTGAGTAAGGAAAGAGAAGAAGGCTTGAGCCTTCTTTTTTTTAGATTTTAAAACAGAAATGTTTGATATTGATTATATTATTGAAACAAAACAAAAATTACAAAAAAATGAACAAAATAAAACAAAAAATATTGACAACGATTTCATATAGTGTTATACTTATACCATAAAAGATAATTGAAAGAAGGGAAAAGGTTATGGGATTAGATCATTTCTTTGACAAAAACCTGGTGTTTTGCTTAGAAGCGGATAATCAAGAACAACTTTTTAATCAGGTGGCAACCTTATTGGAAGAACGAGAAATCGTTACTCCAACTTATCGTGAAGCCTTGATCGCGCGTGAGAAGTCATTTCCAACTGGTTTAGATATGGAATTTTTGGGGAAAGATTTACCAAATGTGGCTATTCCTCATACAGATATTGTTCATAATCTAGCTGAGAAAGTAGTGGTTGTTCGATTAGAAAAACCAGTAACTTTTCACAACATGATTGCTCCTGATAGAGAGGTCGAAGTTTCACTGCTCTTCTTTATCATTAACAACTCAAGTTCCAGTCAAACGAATATTCTGGCTCAGTTGATGGATTTCTTTACAGGGAAGGATCATCTAGAAGATTTATCAAAAATTTCTGAACCAGAAAAACTTTATGCTTATATTGCTGAAGCAACAGCTTAATCTTGTCTATTAAAATATAAAATCGGAGGAAATCCAAATGATTAAAATTCTTGCTGCCTGCGGTGCAGGTGTTAACTCAAGTCACCAAATTAAAAGTGCTCTAGAAGAAGAACTCTCAAATCGTGGTTATGACGTTCACTGTGATGCAGTCATGGTGAAAGATGTAAACGAAGACCTTATCAAGGGCTACGATATCTTTACTCCAATCGCTGCAACTGACCTTGGTTTTGAACCGGGAATTCCAGTAATTGAAGCTGGACCAATCTTGTTCCGTATTCCAGCGATGAGTGCTCCAGTATTTGACAATATTGAAGCAGCTATCAAAGAACATGGACTAAGCTAATTCATTCTTTATCTTGTTAACATTCATATAACTTAGAAAAACGGGAGGAACTATTATGGATGTCATTATCAATCTGGCCAACGATATCTTCAAACCTATCTTGGCTATGGGTGGCCCTATCATCATGCTGATCATTTTGACAGTATTGGCCCTACTTTTTGGAGTGAAATTCTCCAAAGCGCTTGAAGGTGGTATCAAACTTGCTATCGCCCTTACTGGTATCGGTGCTATTATCGGTATGCTCAACGGAGCTTTCTCAGCATCACTTGCAAAATTCGTTGAAAACACTGGTATTCAATTGAACATCACTGACGTTGGTTGGGCACCACTTGCTACCATCACTTGGGGTTCTGCCTGGACACTTTACTTCTTGCTTGTGATGTTGATTGTCAACGTTGTGATGCTTGCAATGAAGAAAACAGACACACTTGACGTTGATATCTTCGATATCTGGCACTTGTCAATCACTGGTCTTTTGATCAAATGGTACGCAGACAACAATGGAGTTAGCCAAGGGGTTTCACTTTTCATCGCAACTGCAGCAGTTGTCCTTGTAGGTATTTTGAAAATCATCAACTCTGACTTGATGAAACCAACATTCGACGACCTTCTTAACGCACCAAGTTCATCTCCAATGACTTCAACTCACATGAACTACATGATGAACCCAGTTATCATGGTTTTGGATAAGATTTTTGATAAAGTATTGCCTGGTCTTGATAAATACGACTTTGACGCTGCTAAATTGAACAAAAAAATCGGTTTCTGGGGATCTAAATTCTTCATCGGTTTCATCCTTGGTATCGTTATCGGTTTGATGGGAACTCCACATCCAGTTGCTGGAGTAGAAGAAGCAGCATCTTGGGAACTTGTTATTAAAGGTTGGTTGAGCCTTGGTTTGACAGCTGGTGTCTCCTTGGAGCTCTTCTCACTTATCGGATCTTGGTTCATTGCAGCCGTAGAACCACTTTCACAAGGTATTACAAACGTTGCTACTAAACGTCTCCAAGGACGTAAATTCAACATCGGTCTTGACTGGCCTTTCATCGCTGGTCGTGCTGAAATCTGGGCTTGTGCCAACGTACTTGCTCCAATCATGCTAGTAGAAGCTGTACTTCTTTCTAAAGTCGGAAATGGTATCTTGCCACTTGCAGGTATCATCGCAATGGGTGTAACTCCAGCTCTCTTGGTAGTTACTCGTGGTAAATTGCTCCGTATGATCATCTTTGGAACTCTCTTGTTGCCACTCTTCCTTCTTTCAGGTACACTTATTGCACCATTTGCAACTGAACTTGCTAAAGGTGTAGGTGCCTTCCCAGAAGGTGTGAGTCAAACTCAATTGATTACTCACTCAACTCTTGAAGGACCAATCGAAAAACTTCTTGGTTGGGCAATTGGTAATGCCACAACAGGTGATATCAAAGCAATCCTTGGTGCAGTAGTCTTCCTTGTATTCTATGTAGGTATCTTTGCTTGGTATAGAAAACAAATGATTAAACGTAACGAAGAATATGCAGCAAATGCTAAATAATTCGCTCCTATAAAATGTAAATTGTGAAAACTAGGTTGTCAGTTTCCTAATGGGGAGTGACAGCCTAGTTTTTTATAAACTATCAAGAAATCGGAGAAAATAATGGTAATTGAAATAAAATCAGAGCAATTGACGGTCCAATCTAAAACTTTTGGTGGTGCCTTGTCGTCAATCAAGGATCGAGATGGCGTTGAGTACTTGTGGCAAGGAGATGCCACCTATTGGAGTGGGCAAGCTCCAGTACTTTTTCCAATCTGTGGCTCTTTAAGAGAGGATACAGCCTTCTACAGTCACGCAGATGGACCTGAGACGAAAGGAACTATTCCTCGACATGGTTTGGTTCGCAAAAAAGAATTTGAATTAGTTGATCAAGCAGAAAACAGCGTAACCTTTGCTATCGAAGATGATGAGAATACTTATCAGAACTATCCTTATCATTTCCGCCTTGAAATCACTTATAAGGTTACTGGCAAGACAGTTCGTACTCAATACAAAGTCTTCAATAAAGAAACCAATAAAGTAATGCCATTCTTTATAGGAGGACATCCAGGGTTTAATTGCCCTCTACTAGATGGCGAAACTTATGAAGATTACTATTTAGAGTTTGAGAAAGAAGAGACTTGTTCTGTTCCGCGTCCTTTCCCAGAAACTGGACTCTTAGACTTCCAAGATAGAAGTCCATGGTTGGATTCACAAAAGGAAGTGGACCTCAGTTACGATTTGTTTCGTGTTGATGCAGTGACCTTGAATGAGTTGCAATCCAGAACAATTGCCCTTCGTTCTCGTAAACATGAGAAGGGATTAAAAGTACACTTCCAAGAGTTTTCAAATCTCATCATTTGGTCAACTTTGAATAAGGGACCTTTCATTGCCTTTGAACCGTGGTCAGGTTTGTCAACATCTCTTGAAGAAGGAAATCATCTAGAAGATAAGAAAAACGTTCGGCTCTTGGAACCAGGCCAATTCGATCAGATTGGCTTTGATATTGAAATCTTTTAGATTAAAAAATAAAACACAAAAACAAACATTAAGTGTTGACTTTTTCTAAAAATAGGAGTATATTATGTTTGTAAACAACAAATGATGTTTGTAACAAACAAATAATCGCTTGTTATATTCTCTTTAACGGAGAAAGTTTGTTTCCAGGAGATTGATTTCCTGGACTTGGATAAGGTGTTATTCATCTCATTCAATTTAATTTGTCACTAAACTGCTAGAAAGTCTTTTATAGGTTATAAAAGTCTTTACTAGCCTATAAAAATAAAAGGAGTAAACAATATGTCTATTGTTATCGGTGCAGATGCTGCAGGTTTGAGATTGAAAGAAGTTGTGAAAGACTTCTTGGAAAAAGAAAACTTCCACGTTGTGGATGTTACAGCTGAAGGTCAAGACTTTGTTGATGTGACTCTTGCTGTTGCTGCGGAAGTAAACAAAGAAGAACAAAATCTTGGTATCGTGATTGATGCTTATGGTGCTGGTCCATTCATGGTCGCAACTAAAATCAAAGGAATGGTTGCTGCAGAAGTTTCAGATGAACGTTCAGCATATATGACTCGTGGACACAACAACTCACGTATGATCACTATGGGTGCAGAAATCGTTGGTGATGAATTGGCTAAAAATATTGCTAAAGGCTTTGTTAACGGCAAATACGACGGTGGCCGTCACCAAATTCGGGTCGACATGTTGAACAAAATGTGCTAATTAGATTACAGTAAGAAAGGTAAATTAAAAATGAGAATTGCAATTGGATGTGACCACATCGTAACAGATGAAAAAATGGCGGTTTCAGAATTTTTGAAATCAAAAGGATATGAAGTCATCGACTTTGGTACCTATGACCACACACGTACTCACTACCCAATCTTTGGTAAAAAAGTTGGTGAAGCTGTTACAAGCGGTCAAGCTGATCTTGGGGTATGTATCTGTGGTACTGGTGTTGGTATCAACAACGCTGTAAACAAAGTTCCAGGAGTTCGTTCTGCCTTGGTTCGTGATATGACAACAGCTCTTTATGCAAAAGAACAATTGAACGCTAACGTTATCGGTTTTGGTGGTAAAATCACTGGTGAATTGCTTATGTGCGATATCATTGAAGCTTTCATCAAAGCTGAATACAAACCATCAGAAGAAAACAAAAAATTGATTGCGAAAATTGAGCACGTTGAAACTCACAATGCTCATCAAGCAGATGCAAACTTCTTTACAGAATTCCTTGAAAAATGGGATCGTGGTGAATACCACGACTAAGAGGTGACGCATGATTTTAACAGTCACAATGAATCCATCCATTGATATTTCTTATCCTTTGGATGAATTGAAAATTGACACTGTCAACCGTGTGGTGGACGTGACCAAGACAGCTGGTGGTAAAGGTCTCAATGTTACACGAGTTCTTTCAGAATTTGGAGATTCTGTTGTTGCTACTGGTTTGGTCGGTGGTAAACTTGGAGAGTTTTTAGTAGAGCATATCGACGATAAAGTAACGAAACGTTTCTTCTCCATTCAAGGAGAGACTCGTAACTGTATCGCTATTCTGCACGGAGACAACCAAACAGAAATTCTGGAGAAAGGTCCTGAAGTTTTAGAACAAGAAGGGCAAGATTTCTTGGCCCATTTCAAAAATCTCCTTGACACTGTGGAAGTAGTTGCTATCTCTGGTAGTTTGCCAGCAGGTCTTCCAGTTGACTACTATGCAAGCTTGGTAGAGCTTGCTAATCAAGCAGGGAAACCAGTTGTTCTGGATTGCTCTGGTGCAGCTCTTCAGACGGTTCTTGAATCACCCCACAAACCAACAGTAATCAAACCAAATAACGAAGAATTGTCTCAGCTTCTTGGGAGAGAAGTTTCTGAGGAGTTGGATGAATTAAAAGAAGTTCTTCAAGAGCCTTTGTTTGCAGGTATTGAGTGGATTATCGTTTCACTTGGCGCAAATGGTGCTTTCGCAAAACATGGGGACACTTTCTACAAGGTGGATATTCCAAGAATTCAGGTAGTCAATCCTGTCGGATCTGGAGATTCTACTGTGGCAGGGATTTCATCAGGGCTTCTTCATAAGGAATCGGATGCAGAACTTCTCATCAAGGCAAATGTCCTTGGTATGCTCAATGCTCAAGAAAAAATGACAGGTCATGTCAATATGGCCAACTATCAAGCTCTATATGATCAATTAATAGTAAAAGAGGTATAAAATGGCTTTAACAGAACAAAAACGTGCATGCTTAGAAAAACTTTCAGATGAAAACGGCATTATCTCAGCTCTTGCCTTTGACCAACGTGGTGCTTTGAAACGCCTCATGGCTCAATACCAAACAGAAGAGCCAACAGTGGCTCAAATGGAAGAACTCAAAGTCTTGGTTGCAGATGAATTGACAAAATACGCATCCTCTATGCTTCTCGACCCTGAGTATGGACTTCCAGCTACAAAAGCGCTTGATGCCAACGCCGGCCTTCTCCTAGCTTATGAGAAAACTGGCTACGACACAACTAGCACCAAACGCTTGCCAGACTGCTTGGATGTTTGGTCTGCAAAACGCATCAAAGAACAAGGTGCAGATGCTGTCAAATTCTTGCTTTACTATGACGTAGACAGCTCTGACGAACTTAACCAAGAAAAACAAGCCTACATCGAACGTATCGGCTCTGAGTGCGTGGCGGAAGACATTCCATTCTTCCTTGAAATCCTCGCTTACGATGAAAAAATCGCTGATGCTGGCTCTGCAGAATACGCAAAAGTGAAACCACACAAGGTTATCGGTGCTATGAAGGTCTTCTCAGACCCACGCTTCAACATTGATGTCTTGAAAGTAGAAGTTCCTGTTAACATTAAATATGTTGAAGGCTTCGCTGAAGGTGAAGTAGTTTATACACGTGAAGAAGCAGCAGCCTTCTTCAAAGCACAAGATGAAGCAACTAATTTGCCATACATCTACTTGAGTGCAGGTGTGTCAGCTAAACTCTTCCAAGAAACGCTTGTCTTTGCCCACGAATCAGGCGCAAACTTCAATGGTGTTCTTTGTGGACGTGCAACATGGGCTGGATCAGTTGAAGCCTACATCAAAGACGGTGAAGCAGCAGCTCGTGAATGGCTTCGCACAACTGGATTTGAGAATATTGATGAACTCAACAAAGTTCTCAAAACAACAGCAACTTCATGGACTGAACGTGTGTAAGATTTTAATTAGACTGTTTGATCATTTTCGTCTAAAAATGGAATTTTTTTGATTGAAAGTGTTTACAATCTTTTATCTTAGTGGTATAATTAAACCATAAATTAATAGTAGTGAGTGTTACTAAGTAATATTAGGCATGATCACAGATGAATTAGAAAATAGTAGATTTTCTAACCTCATTTGTGGTCATTTTTTGTACTCATATACCTTTAAGATACAAAAGGAGGTTGCCATGTATCGAATTCTAAATCCAATGAATCACAATGTCTCGCTTGTCAGAAATGACAAAGGAGAAGAAGTGATTGTGATTGGTAAGGGGATTACATTTGGAAAGAAGAAGGGGGATTTAATTTCTGAAAACCAAGTAGAGAAGATCTTTCGGATGAAGACAGAAGAGTCCAGAGAAAACTTTCAGACTCTCTTAAGAGATATTCCACTAGATATACTAACGATAGGCTATAGTACGATTGATGAAGTCGTCGAAAAGTATCACTTTCCCATCCAAGAATATCTCTACGTTACTTTGACTGACCACCTATACTCCGTCTATAAAAAATTATTAAGTGGTTCATATCAAAAAAGTCATCTTCCTGATATTTCAAATGAATATGTCACAGAATTTTCAATGGCTCGAGATACAATTAAAATTTTAAATAAGAAATTATCGATTGTGTTTCCTGAAGATGAAATTGCCAGGATTGCTTTACATTATATCAATGCAAAAGGTGAGTATGAGTTATCAGAAGAGTTAACCGAGAATGTTGCAAAGAGAGTTTTAAGCATAGTTGAAAATGAACTATCAAAATTTCATATTGAAAGAAATACTGAAAATAGTAATTTATATGATCGCTTGATGATTCATTTGTCTTATCTAGTAAATCGTCTTCAGAATGATAAACAAGATATGACTCCGTTAATACCATTGGAAGAGCATGTTAAGTTGGATTATCCTAAGGCATATCAGATTGGACAGAGAATTCACCAGGTGATTGAAAGAGAACTAAACATTGATTTATCGAGAAGTGAGCGTGTATATCTCGTTTTACATATTCAACGCTTGTTAAAATAAGGAGAAAAACATGTACAAATTACCAGAAGATTTTATTTTTGGTGGGGCTACAGCCGCCTATCAAGTTGAAGGAGCAACACAAGAAGGAGGAAAGGGTCCGGTGGCCTGGGATGAATTTTTATCAGAACAGGGCCGCTTTAGTCCAGATCCCGCTAGTGATTTTTATCATCAGTATTCAAAGGATATTGAACTGTGTGAAAAGTTTGGTGTCAATGGACTTCGTTTGTCTATAGCTTGGAGTCGTATCTTTCCAAATGGTACTGGTGAAGTAAATCAGGAAGGTGTGGACTATTATCATAAAGTATTTGCAGAATGTAAAAAAAGACAGATTACAGCTTTTGTAACCCTCCATCACTTTGATACGCCAAAAGTATTATTTGATAATGGAGATTTTCTAAATAGGGATACAATTGAAGCATTTGTAGATTATGCAAAGTTCTGCTTTGAAGAATTTACAGAAGTTCTACATTGGAGTACTTTCAATGAAATCTATCCAGTAGCAACAAACCAATACCTTCTCGGTATTTTTCCACCAGGAATTAAATATGACCTTTCAAAAGTGATTCAATGCCTGCACAATATGATGTATGCACATGCCAGAGTAGTTAACTCGTTTAAAGATGGTGGCTATCAAGGAGAAATTGGAGTAGTACATTCTCTTGAAACGAAATATCCTGCGAGTGATAGTGAGGAAGACAAACATGCAGCATTTCTAGATGATGCCCTTTCAATTCGTTTTTTGCTAGATGCTACATACTTAGGCTATTACTCAAAAGAGACTCTCGATGCACTAGAGGAAATTTGTCAAGCAAATAAGACAACATATGAATTCTTAGATAGTGATTTTGAAGAAATGAAAAAGGCAAGTCATCGGAATGATTATCTAGGAATTAATCATTATCAATGCCACTTTGTGAAGGCTTATACAGGTGAAAATGCTATTCACCATAATGGTACTGGTGATAAAGGGACCTCTGTTTATAAAGTAAAAGGAATTGGAGAACGTATATACAAAGAGGGAATTCCAAGAACCGACTGGGATTGGATTATTTATCCAGAAGGACTATATGATTTATTGCTCCGAATCAAATCGGACTATCCTCATTACAATAAGATTTTCATCACTGAAAATGGTATGGGGTATAAAGATCAATTTGATAACGGAATCATCATGGATCAGCCTCGAATTGAATACCTTAAAGTTTATCTACAAGCAATTTCAAAAGCAATTAGCGCAGGTGTTAATGTCAAAGGTTACTTCTTATGGTCATTGATGGATCTGTTTTCTTGGTCAAATGGATACAATAAACGTTATGGTCTGTTTTATGTCGATTTTGAAACACAGAAACGGTATCCTAAAGCATCAGCTTATTGGTACAAGCACATCAGTACGACCAAAATTGTAGAATAGAGGAACTGAAACATGAAAAAAAATGAATTACAAATGCTTGGATTTGAAATTGTTGCATACTCGGGTGACGCTCGCAGTACACTGTTGCAACTATTAAAAGAAGCAAGGTCTGGAAACTTTGACAATGTAGAGCGAGCTATGCGTGATGCTGACGAGAATCTAGCGAAAGCCCATAATGCTCAGACAAAACTATTAGCAGAAGAAGCCGCTGGTAAAGATTTGGATATTGGTTTTATCTTTATCCACGGTCAGGATCACCTGATGACAACCTTGTTGCTTCGTGATTTAATTCAGGATTTTATAGAACTTTATAAAAATCATTAATTTAAAAGAAAGGATATAACCAATGCTTAGTAGAATTTTCCTCCCTTTCTACTAGGCATTGATTGTAGGGAGTTTTATCATGAATAAACTCATTCAACAAATTGAAAAAGGAAAACCCTTTTTCGAGAAGGTCTCACGTAACATTTATCTAGGCGCTATCCGTGATGGTTTCCTAGCAGCTATGCCAGCGATATTATTTTCAAGTATTTTTATCTTGATCGCTTCCATACCGGATGTTCTTGGTGTTAAATTGCCCGAAGACGTTTCAGCTTGGCTGTGGAAAATATATAACTATTCAATGGGAGTAGTTGCTCTTCTAGTTTCTGCCACAACCGCACGTTGTTTAGCTGAATCTGTCAATAGAAAAATGCCTGCAAACAAAAAGATTAATGCAGTATCCGTGATGCTAGCTTCTATCGTTAGTTTTCTCCTATTAAGTGTTGATCAAATAGACAAGGGTCTTGCTAGTGGTTACATGGGGACAAAGGGAATTCTAGCAGCATTCGTAGCAGCTTTTATCACAGTAAATATGTATAAATTCTGTGTTTTGAAAGATATTACGATTAAGATGCCTAAAGAAGTGCCAGGGACTATATCCCAAACCTTCCGAGATATCTTCCCATTCTCATTTGCAGTTTTTGCAGCAGTCATTATTGATACGCTTATCCGCCATTTCTTTGGACATTCATTTGCGGAGGCTGTAATCAGTTTAATGCAACCGTTATTCAGCGCTGCTGATGGTTATCTAGGAATTGCCATTATCTGGGGTGCGATGGCTCTCTTCTGGTTTGTAGGTGTACATGGACCATCTATCGTAGAACCAGCGATTGTAGCAGTTATCTATGCAAATGTTGAAACAAACCTTCAATTGGTTAAGGCAGGGGAACAGGCTTCAAATGTTTTGACAGTTGGTTTGGGTAATTTCGTTGGTACCATGGGTGGTACAGGTGCAACGTTAGTTGTTCCCTTCTTATTCCTCCTTTTTGCAAAATCAAAACAATTAAAAGCTGTAGGTAAGGCTTCCTTTATTCCAGTAAGTTTCGCAGTTAATGAACCTTTACTTTTTGCTACACCAATTATTTTAAATCCATATTTCTTTGTACCATTTCTATTTGCACCAATTGCAAATGTTTGGATCTTCAAGTTCTTTGTAGATGTCTTAAAAATGAATAGTTTTATGTACGTTCTACCTTGGGCTACACCTGCTCCAATAGGATTGATCCTTGGTACCGGTGTAAGCGTTCTCGCAATTATCTTAGTATTTGTCTTAATTTTTGTAGATAGTATTATCTATCTTCCATTTATCAAGGCTTATGATGCCTCACTTCTTGAAGAAGAAAAACAAAAAACAAGCGAAGAAAGCACAGAACAGTCTAATCCTGAAACAGTATCAACTAAAGAAGTTGTTACCAAATTAGGCAATCAATCAATCAATGTATTGGTCCTTTGTGCTGGAGCAGGCACGAGCGCTATGCTTGCAAATGCAATCACTGAAGGAGCCAAAGAAACAGGAGCTACTATTTCAGCATCAGCGGGCGCTTATGGATCTCATTATGAAATCATGAAGAACTTTGATATGATTATACTGGCTCCACAGGTAAATTCATTCTATGAAGATATCAAGAAAGATACAGATGCCCTCGGTATAAAACTTGCTGCTACAAAAGGTGCTGAATACATTAAATTAACACGTGATCCTAAAGGAGCCATTTCATTTGTGCTATCCTATTTCGATTAATGTTTAGGTGATGATATGAGATATAATTCTAAATTGGTCAATTTCATCTCGATGACTTTTCTGTTAGCATTTCTCTTTATCTTACCAGTTAAAAGTGTTTTTGCAGATGATGATTTTTATGTCGAAAAGGTTGAAAACTTACCCAGTGATTTTATTAAAGGAGCTGATATTTCAACATTAATAGCACAAGAAGAAAGTGGTGTTCGCTATTATGATGAGAATGGTAACGAGAAAGATTTAATCACTATTCTTGCAGAAAATGGCGTCAATTATGTTCGCGTTCGAATATGGAATAATCCTTATGATGACAAAGGTCATGGGTACGGTGCTGGTAATAGTGACCTCTCTAAGGCGATTGCAATTGGGAAGAGAGCTACTGCTGCAGGAATGAGAGTTCTGGTGGATTTCCACTATTCAGATTTCTGGGCAGATCCGGGTCGTCAGGTCTCTCCAAAAGCTTGGGCCACTATGACGATTGATGAAAAATCTAAAGCTTTATATCAATTTACAAAAGAAAGTTTGAACACACTGCGTGCTTCAGGTGTCGATGTTGGTATGGTTCAAGTTGGGAATGAAACAACTAGCAGTGGCATGGCAGGAGAAGCAGGTGACGAACGTTATCAGTTATTTAAAGCGGGTACGCAGGCTGTCAGGGATGTTGACAAATCTATATTGATAACCTTACACTTCACCAATCCAGAAAAGAAATCAACGATCTTGTATTATGCAGAAAAGCTAAAAGAGAATCAGATTGATTATGATGTTTTTGCAACGAGTTACTATTCATTTTGGCATGGAAGTCTTGAAAACTTAAATTCAGTTTTGAAAGAGATTAGAGAAAAATATGGAAAACAAACTTTAATCGCAGAAACAAGTTATGCTTATACATTGGAAGATGGTGATGGTCAGAAGAATGTGATCAAATCTGAGCAACAAACGAAGAATGGAGGGTATCCTCCAACTGTGCAAGGCCAGGCCAATAATTTGCGTGATGTGATTGCTACAAGTCAATCTGCAGGTGCTTTAGGAGTGTTCTATTGGGAACCTGCTTGGATACCGGTCGGTAAAGCTGATAGAAATTCGAACCTCCCTATTTGGGAGCAATATGGTTCTGGCTGGGCTTCATCATATGCCATCTCTTATGATCCTAACGTTGATGAATCTAATTATGGAGGATCTGAATGGGATAATCAAGCACTATTTGATTTTAATGGAAAAGCCCTTCAATCTTTAAAGGTATTTAAATTTGTCAATACAGGTTATGGCACAGTACCTGAGAAAAAGGATAATCAAAATAGAGAAAAAGAAGACGAGGACACTACAAATTTACTTCAAAACGGAAGTTTTGAAGAAGAGAACTTAGAAGCCTATAAGATCAGTCAAAGCTATGTTGAGCGTCAGAATGATACCCCTAAGACGGGTCAATATGCCCTTCATTTTTGGTCAGATAAGAGTATTGATTATCAAGTAGAGCAAGCAGTTACTCTTGAACCAGGAACCTATCGTTTCTCAATTCAAATGCAAGGGGATAAAACAGGTAGTAGTGAAAGAATCTTCTCTTATGTGAGGTTCAATGATACAACTTCAGAAGGGAATCAACTACACTTGGAAGGTTATGCTATTTGGAAAGAAAGTTTTGTTGAGTTTAAACTTACTGAAAAGACTCAGGTAAATGTGAGTCTATCAGTTACAGCAGATGCGGGAGCTTGGGGAACAACTGACGATTGGAAATTGAAAAAAATCGATGCAACTGAAAATTCCCAAACCCCGTCAGAACAGACTCAAACTGATGATAGCCATGAAGGAAAGCTAGAACCACCATTATCTTCATCAGAGGATCCAAAGTCTAAAACAGAACCATCAACTTCCTCCCAAAAAGTGACTACTAACCAGTCGGTTCGAAAAGATGAAGGTAGTAGAACCCAGAATGATAAACGTAAAAATCTTCCTGAAACGGGAATGAGAGATCAAAAGATATTGTTCATATTAGGATTGGGAGGTATCGTATTAGCTATAGGAACAAATTTGTATCGTAGGAAAAAATAGTTGAAATTTCAACTTATTGATTAAACCTTAATATGAAAATTCCCCGCCAAAAGGCAGGGGAATTTTTATGGTTTTGATAAAAGAATGGTTGTTTGTTTCGACAGGTCTTCAAATATTTCTTGACTCAGTTTAGAATCTGAAACGATGGTATCAATCTCTGAGATATTGTAGAAATTGTAAAAATCAAACTTATTAAACTTACTGTGGTCTGCCAGTAAGTATTTTTTATTGGCATTGTTCAAGGCGATTCGTTGTACCTCGCCCTCTTCCTCGCTGAAAGTAGCAATTGCCTTATCCTTAATACCATTACAGCTAACAAATGCCTTAGAAAACTGAAGGTTTGTCAAATCCTGCAAGGTGAGTGTCCCTACAAAAGCTCCAGTGATAGAGCGATAATTTCCACCAATCAAAATCAAATCTGTTAGTTTTCGTTCGTTTAGGATGAGAAAAACAGGAAGACTGTTTGTTACGACACGAATGTTATCAATAGGGAGCTCACGAGCAAAACATTCTAAGGTTGTTCCTGGCCCGATAAAAATAGTTTCACCTTCGTCAATCAAATGACCTGCAAAACGGCTAATTTCTTGTTTTTCAGCAATCTGCAAGCCTTGTTTTTCGACATTTGAGCGTTCGTTGTTTAAGAGAGAACCTGTACGAAGTTTTTCAGCGCCACCGTGCACACGAACCAGCAAGTCTTTATCTGCCAGTTCTTGTAAATAGCGGCGAGCTGTCATATCTGACACATCAAGACTCTCCATAATCCCTTTTACAGTAATGGTGCCTTTTGTGTTTACTGCTTCTAGAATACTATCTAGTTTCTCTTGCTTTAGCATCCTTATCACCTCGATTTCTACTATTATTATCTTACCATAAAACGCTCAATCAATCAAATAGAAAAAAACAAAATAAAACAAAAACAAAAATACCATGGTTGTTTTAAACAAACCATGATATTATGAATGATTGGTCAAATTAGTCTAAACCGTAGTTGTAATCTTCGTCTTGCATGGCTTCAACTTCACCAAGGAGGTAACCATTTCCGACTTGAGAGAAGAAGTCGTGGTTAGAAGTTCCTGTTGAAATACCGTTCATGACGATAGGATTAACATCATCAGCTGAATCTGGGAAGAGTGGATCTTGTCCTAGGTTCATAAGGGCCTTATTGGCATTGTAGCGAAGGAAGGTTTTAACTTCTTCGGTCCAACCAACACCGTCATAGAGACTTTCTGTATAGCCCTCTTCGTTCTCATAGAGAGTGTAGAGCAGGTCGTACATCCATTCTTTGAGTTTTTCTTGCTCTTCTTCAGATAATTCATTGAAACCAAGTTGGAATTTGTAACCAATGTAAGTTCCGTGAACAGACTCATCACGAATGATCAGTTTGATGATTTCCGCAACGTTGGCCAGTTTGTTGTTACCGAGATAGTAGAGGGGCGTAAAGAAACCAGAGTAGAAGAGGAAGGTTTCAAGGAAAACGCTGGCAACCTTCTTTTCAAGGGGGCTACCATTGAGGTAGATTTCATTGATAATTTCAGCTTTTCTTTGTAGGTAAGGGTTGGTGTTGGTCCATTCAAAGATTTCTTCAATTTCAGCCTTGGTATTCAACGTCGAAAAGATAGAAGAGTAAGATTTTGCGTGGACAGATTCCATAAACTGGATGTTGTTAAAAACAGCTTCCTCATGCGGTGTACGGATGTCTGAGCGAAGCGCTTGAACCCCTGTTTCAGATTGCATGGTATCCAAAAGGGTCAAACCACCAAAGACTTTTCCTACCAAGTCTTTTTCTTTGTTTGATAGTTTTCTCCAGTCATCTAGGTCATTTGACAAGGGGATACGCGTATCAAGCCAGAATTGCTCCGTCAGCTTTTCCCAAGTTGATTTGTCGATGACATCTTCGATGGCATTCCAGTTAATGGCTTTGTAGTAAGTTTGCATAGATTTACTTCTCCTCTAGATAAAAATCAAACATTTTATCAATAATACTTACAGTAATGAAGAACATAGTTAATAAGCCTAGTTGTTGTGAATAGTCAATATTCATACTAAAATTATCTCTTACCATTAGAAATTGTATCATATAGAAACCTACTAAATAACTAATTGGCAACATTGCGATTAAAGGTTTTTCTGAAAAAAACCTGGAGATAATTTTAAGAATAATGTATATAATTCCCAAAACAATAGCTGATATTATCATAAAATCACGAATAGAAATCTGTGGTTTGAAGTTATTAATCAAAGATATTACTATTCCTAGTATAATTAGAAAACCAGCTGCTTCACAAAAACAAAAACCTAAATATTCAAAAATTGTTAACTTTCTTTTCATAAATTTTTACCTTTTTAAATAATGATTAAATCACACAGCTTTCACATTGGTTAGCACCGACTTCTCCACCGTCGTCTGTAAAGGTACGGACGTAGTAAATTGACTTGATTCCCTTGTTAAAGGCATAGTTACGGAGGATAGACAAGTCACGTGTCGTTTGTTTATTTTCCTTCTTCCATTCGTAAAGACCTTTTGGAATATCACTACGCATGAAGAGAGTGAGTGAAAGACCTTGGTCCACGTGCTCAGTTGCAGCAGCGTAAACATCAATTACCTTACGCATGTCCATATCGTAAGCAGAAGTGTAGTAAGGAATCGTTTCTGTTGACAAGCCTGCAGCTGGATAGTAGATTTTACCGATTTTCTTCTCTTGACGTTCTTCGATACGTTGCGTAATTGGGTGGATAGAAGCAGAAACGTCGTTGATATAACTGATAGAACCGTTTGGCGCTACAGCAAGACGGTTTTGGTGGTAAAGACCATCTGCTTGAACCTTTTCACGAAGTTCAGCCCAGTCAGCAGCACTTGGGATAAAGACATCTTTGAAGAGTTCTTTGACACGGTCTGATTTTGGAACAAATTCGCCTGTCACATACTTGTCGAAGTAGCTTCCGTTAGCATAGTCTGATTTTTCAAAGTTGTGGAAGGTGATACCACGTTCACGCGCAATATTGTTTGACTCAACCAAAGTCCAGTAGTTCATAAGCATAAAGTAGATGCTTGTAAATTCAATTGACTCAGGTGATCCGTACTCAATCAGTTGTTGGGCAAGGTAACTATGAAGTCCCATGGCACCAAGACCAAAGGTGTGAGCCAAACTGTTTCCGTGGTCGATAGTAGGGACAGCTACGATGTGTGAACTATCTGTAACGAAAGTCAAAGCACGAACCATCGCACGGATAGAACGACCAAAGTCAGGTGAAGTCATCATGTTGACCACGTTGGTTGATCCAAGGTTACATGAAACGTCCGTTCCCATTTGAAGGAATTCTTGAGCATCGTTGATCAAACTTGGTTCTTGAACTTGAAGAATCTCAGAACACAAGTTACTCATGATAATCTTACCCTCAACTGGATTTGCACGGTTAGCTGTATCAATGTTGACTACATAAGGATAGCCAGATTCTTGTTGCAATTTAGAAATTTCCGTTTCCAAATCACGCGCCTTGATTTTTGTCTTGCGGATATTTGGATTTGCTACTAATTCATCGTATTTTTCTGTGATGTCGATGTAGTTGAACGGTACCCCGTATTCAAGCTCTACAGAGTATGGGCTAAAGAGATACATTTCTTCATTTTTTCGAGCCAATTCGTAGAATTTATCGGGTACTACAACACCGAGTGAAAGCGTCTTAACACGAACTTTTTCATCGGCATTTTCTTTCTTAGTGGAAAGGAAGGCGATGATATCTGGGTGAAAGACGTTGAGGTAGACAACCCCAGCACCTTGACGTTGCCCCAATTGGTTGGAGTAAGAAAAGCTGTCTTCAAAAAGCTTCATAACTGGTACGACACCAGAAGCTGCTCCTTCGTAGCCTTTGATAGGAGCTCCAGCTTCACGAAGGTTGCTGAGGGAAATTCCCACACCACCACCGATACGTGAAAGTTGAAGGGCTGAGTTGATAGAACGTCCGATAGAGTTCATATCATCAGTTACTTGAATCAGGAAACAAGATACCAACTCCCCACGACGAGCACGACCTGCGTTCAAAAAGGAAGGAGTAGCTGGTTGGTAGCGTTGGTGGATGATTTCATTGGCAATATCAATTGCAATCGCTTCATCCCCGTCAGCAAAATAAAGTGCATTAAAGAAGACACGGTCTTCCATACTTTCAAGATAGTATTCCCCGTCATTAGTCTTCAAGGCATATTGATTGTAAAACTTATAGGCTGCCATAAACGACTTGAATTGGAAGTTTTGGTCCTTGATAAATTGATGCAATTCTTCCAAAAACTCTGGACGGTACTTCTTGAGAAATGCAGTTTCAATGTAGTTGTGTTCAATGAGGTAGTTGATTTTATCAGTGATTGAATCAAAAATCATAGTGTTTGGAACTACATTTTCTTTAAAGAAAGCATCCAAGGCTTCCTTATCCTTATGAAGCATGATTTGTCCATTAACAGGACGGTTGATTTCGTTATTGAGACGGAAGTAAGTCACGTCTTCAAGATGTTTTAATCCCATAAAATTTTCCTTATCTAACCTGATTACAAAAGAAAGGCCTCTAAGTTAGCCCTAGAAGCAATTTCTTCTGGATGATGCACTAAAATTATGCTAACTGTTTTAGTTTTCCTGGTTGGAAACCTGAAAAGACTTCAGTTGGTGTTTGAATGACAGGAGCAGCGCTGAAACCAAGCTCTCTAACTTGGTCGATATACTCAGGTTGCTCGTCAAGATTGATCTCACGATAAGCGATATTATTACTGTCCAAGAAACGCTTGGTCATCTTACATTGGACACAGTTATTTTTAGAATAAACGGTTACCATTTTCGTAACTCCTCTTTCAAAATAGATTACTTTCTTAGTATATCAGAAAAAAAAACTTTGTCAAACTTTTTAAACTAAATCTTGTGCTAAAAAGTTACGGTTTTGAAATTAGAACACAAGATATAGTGTTTTTTAAAAACATAAATTTTGACTTCCGTTGAACTGTCAAAGTTTCTCAAAATAAAAAAACTACATACTGTATATTGGCAATATAAATAGAAGATTTTCAGCAAGTTATCAGAAAGGAAAACGAAGAAAATAGCAAAAATCGTAAGAACAGGAATAAGTCTAGCTGAGACAATACTTTAATAAAATAGAAACTGTAATATTTACGAAAAAAGAAATTTTCTACACAAGATGTCCCAATATTTTGTATTAGAATATCTAAAATATAACCAAAGTGGAAATGACAGATTATGCTGTATTCATAAAAATGGATCATTGGTTAATTTCATATAGGATACTTATGAGTTTCGTATCCTTTTATAAGGAGTATATAAATACAATGTTTGAGAAAGTTCATTTTATGTGATATACTATCTGTGATTATAAGATTAAAAAATGGATATCTGGATGCTTTTGCTTGATAGAGAATGTTATCAGATTATAATTAGATTAAATGAATGAAAGAACATAGAATTAGGAGGCGCGTGGTGAAAGAAAATGATGTTATTTTAAAACGGCAATCAACTCAAATATTTTTTAAGAATGGTGATACGGATTTTTTCTTTAATTGGTTGTTAGGAATCGGTGAAATTTTTGGTTTCTCTCATGGAGAGCTTTATTATCTTGCTCAAAGATTGGGGAACTCACCAAAGCCTGATGACTGTAAAAATGTATTTTTATCGCATGTAAACTACCTTGAACAAGAAGCAAGTAATTCCGGATTGAGTGAACAAACAAAGGCGCAGTATTATCTTGCACAGACCTACTCACTTCGCTCGGCAATTCAGTTTACCGATCCATTTTCTGACGAGTATTTACCGACCGTTCGTCAAATGGAGAAGGTGTTTTCTAGTGCAATTCATTCACTAGGTGCACCGATTGAAAAACTAACTATTCCCTATCAGGGTTCTTACTTGCCTGGGTATTATCTTCATAGCGGTGATAATTGTCCAACGCTAATCATGATTGGTGGAGGTGATACTTATCGCGAAGATTTATTTTACTTTGCAGGATATCCTGGATGGATACGAAATTATAATGTTTTAATGGTTGATCTTCCTGGTCAAGGGAGCAATCCTAGTAGAGGGCTGGTCTTTGATGTGGATGCTTCTATTCCAATTTCATTATGCATAGACTGGTTGGAAAATAGAAATCCTAAACTAAATTATTTAGCTATTTATGGTGTCAGCGGAGGGGGATATTTTACCGCACAAGCTGTCGAAAAGGATCCAAGAATTCATGCTTGGATTGCTAGTACCCCTATTTACGATGTTGCAGAACTTTTCAGAAAAGAATTTGGATCAAGTTTGAAAGCACCTAGTTGGTTAATAAATGCCATTTTAAAATTAGCTGGAAATTTGAATGAATCAGCAAATTTAAATCTTAAAAAGTATGCATGGCAGTTTGGTACTTCTGATTTTAAGAGTGCTATTGATGATGTATTTAACCATGCAAAGATTGTGGATTATCAAAAAATTCAATGTCCTTGCCTGTTTATAATGGGAAAGGGAGAAGGTACTGAGCTGCAACGACAAACTAAGGTAATTTATGAAGCGCTTAAATCTAAAAATCCGCAAACTAAACTTCAGGTTTTTGAGTCCGAAAGCGGTGCAGATGCTCATTGTCAAGTCAATAATTTAAGACTCGCCCATAATATCGTTTTTGATTGGTTGGACACTTTATTTGAATGGAATAGATTGAATTTTTAGCCACGCTTACACTACTTAAGTATATCTATTTTAATGTGAGACATCAAAAGATTATTTTACGTTAAGTGGCTAACTAGATAATTCTATACTATTAATAATTAGTGCCCAAATTTCCCATAGTACCTGTATGATAGAAAAAGAAGTAATTTCATTTTCAGTAAAAGTCCATAAAATACTTGAAAAATTATCTAGAAGGTGATATAATACAGTCTTGTAAGGGTTATCACATATAATCCAAATAAGAAACAATTAAAGGAGAGTCAAACTATGGCTTCTAAAGATTTCCACGTAGTGGCAGAAACAGGTATTCACGCACGTCCAGCAACATTGTTGGTTCAAACAGCTAGCAAATTTGCTTCAGATATCACTCTTGAGTACAAAGGTAAATCAGTAAACCTTAAATCAATCATGGGTGTTATGAGTCTTGGTGTTGGCCAAGGTGCTGATGTTACAATTTCAGCTGAAGGTGCAGATGCTGACGATGCAATCGCTGCAATCACTGAAACTATGGAAAAAGAAGGATTGGCATAAGGAAAATGACAGAAATGCTTAAAGGAATCGCAGCATCAGACGGTGTTGCAGTTGCAAAAGCATATCTACTCGTTCAACCGGATTTGTCATTTGAGACTATTACAGTCGAAGATACAAACGCAGAAGAAGCTCGCCTTGATGCCGCTCTAAAAGCATCACAAGACGAGCTTTCTGTTATTCGTGAGAAAGCAGTAGGTACGCTCGGTGAAGAAGCTGCTCAAGTTTTTGACGCTCACTTAATGGTTCTTGCTGACCCAGAAATGATCAGCCAAATCAAGGAAACAATCCGTGCGAAGAAAGTGAATGCAGAAGCAGGTCTGAAAGAAGTGACAGACATGTTTATCACTATCTTTGAAGGTATGGAAGACAACCCATACATGCAAGAACGTGCAGCGGATATCCGCGACGTGACAAAACGTGTATTGGCAAATCTCCTTGGTAAGAAATTGCCAAACCCAGCTTCTATCAATGAAGAAGTGATTGTGATTGCGCATGACTTGACTCCTTCAGATACAGCTCAATTGGACAAAAACTTTGTAAAAGCTTTTGTAACCAACATTGGTGGACGTACAAGCCACTCAGCTATCATGGCGCGTACACTTGAAATCGCGGCAGTATTGGGTACAAACAACATCACTGAAATTGTTAAAGATGGTGATATCCTTGCTGTTAACGGTATCACTGGTGAAGTGATTATCAACCCAACTGATGAGCAAGCGGCAGAATTCAAGGCTGCTGGTGAAGCTTATGCGAAGCAAAAAGCTGAATGGGCACTTTTGAAAGATGCTCAAACAGTGACTGCTGATGGTAAACACTTTGAATTGGCTGCTAATATCGGTACTCCAAAAGACGTTGAAGGTGTCAATGCCAACGGTGCCGAAGCTGTTGGTCTTTACCGTACAGAGTTCTTGTACATGGATTCTCAAGACTTCCCAACAGAAGACGAGCAGTACGAAGCATACAAAGCTGTACTTGAAGGAATGAACGGTAAACCTGTTGTCGTTCGTACAATGGATATCGGTGGAGATAAGGAACTTCCTTACTTCGATATGCCTCACGAAATGAACCCATTCCTTGGATTCCGTGCCCTTCGTATCTCTATCTCTGAGACTGGAGATGCTATGTTCCGCACACAAATCCGTGCCCTTCTTCGTGCGTCTGTTCACGGTCAATTACGTATCATGTTCCCAATGGTTGCGCTCTTGAAAGAATTCCGTGCAGCCAAAGCAGTCTTTGACGAAGAAAAAGCAAATCTTCTTGCTGAAGGTGTTGCAGTTGCGGATAATATCCAAGTTGGTATTATGATCGAGATTCCTGCAGCGGCTATGCTTGCAGACCAATTTGCAAAAGAAGTTGACTTCTTCTCAATTGGTACAAATGATTTGATCCAATACACAATGGCAGCAGACCGTATGAACGAACAAGTTTCATACCTTTACCAACCATACAACCCATCAATCCTTCGTTTGATCAACAACGTTATTAAAGCAGCTCACGCTGAAGGTAAATGGGCTGGTATGTGTGGTGAGATGGCTGGTGACCAAAAAGCTGTTCCACTTCTTGTAGGAATGGGCTTGGATGAGTTCTCTATGTCAGCAACATCTGTTCTTCGTACACGTAGCTTGATGAAGAAATTGGATACAGCTAAGATGGAAGAGTACGCAAACCGTGCCCTTACAGAATGCTCAACAATGGAAGAAGTTCTTGAACTTCAAAAAGAATACGTTGACTTTGATTAATTGAAAGGTCCTTGCAACTCAGTTGCAGGGATTTTTTGTTTTAAAAATTTGGTGATTGATTTTCAATATAGGATTCTTAAATCAGACTGTTCAGATAGAAGGTAGTGTAGAAAACAAAAAAATTGTTAACTGGTTCATAAAATTCTTGACAAGTTGAAAATTTAGGAGTAAACTATTAACCAGTTAACTTTTAGAGAGGAGTTTCTGCAATTTAGAAATAAATTGCAACCAGAAATATCAAAAAGAAAGAGAGTTTCGATGAAAATTAATAAAAAATATCTAGCTGGTTCTGCGGCAGCCTTGATTTTAAGTGTTTGTTCTTATGAGTTGGGATTGTATCAAGCTAGAACAGTCAAGGAAAATAATCGTGTGTCTTACGTTGATGGTAAACAAGCGACGCAAAAAACGGAGAATCTAACTCCTGATGAGGTTAGTAAAAAAGAAGGCATCAATGCCGAACAAATCGTCATCAAGATAACAGACCAAGGCTATGTCACTTCACATGGCGACCACTATCATTATTACAATGGCAAGGTTCCTTATGACGCTATCATCAGTGAAGAGTTGCTTATGAAGGATCCAAACTACCAGCTCAAGGACGAGGATATTATCAGTGAAATCAAGGGTGGTTATGTTATCAAGGTAGATGGAAAATACTATGTCTACCTTAAGGATGTAGCCCATGCAGATAATGTTCGTACGAAAGAAGAAATTAATCGACAAAAACAAGAGCATAGTCAGCATCGTGAAGGAGGAACTTCAGCAAATGATGGTGCGGTAGCCTTGGCACGTTCACAAGGACGCTACACCACGGATGATGGCTACATCTTTAATGCCTCTGATATCATTGAAGATACTGGTGATGCTTACATCGTTCCTCATGGCGACCATTATCATTACATTCCTAAAAGTGAGTTATCAGCCAGCGAATTGGCTGCAGCAGAAGCCTTTCTATCTGGTAGAAGTGGTCAATCGAATACGCCTACTTATCGCCGTAGCAATAACAACAGTGCTAGCAGCGATGTAGATAGATGGACTCCATCCTATAATAATCAAGGCAACAGCTATAACAATCAAAGCAACAGCTATACGAACACAAACACGGCTAACAACAGTAACAGTAGCGACGATAGTCAAGCGAGTCAAAGTGATGAGGATATTGATGGCCTTCTGAAACAACTTTATGGCTTGCCACTCAGCCAACGACACGTAGAATCTGATGGCCTTGTCTTTGATCCAGCACAAATCACAAGTCGAACAGCTAGAGGTGTTGCGGTACCTCATGGGGATCATTACCATTTTATCCCTTATTCACAGATGTCTGAATTGGAAGAACGAATCGCTCGCGTCATCCCACTTCGCTATCGTTCGAACCATTGGGTGCCGGATTCAAGACCAGAACAACCAAGTCCACAACCGACTCCGGAACCTAGTCCAAGCCCGCAACCTGCACCAACTCCTCAACCAACTCCAAGCAATCCAATTGATGAAAAATTGGTTAAACAGGTGATTCGAAAAGTAGCCAATGGCTATGTATTTGAGGAGAATGGAATCTCTCGTTATATTCCTGTCAAGGAACTTTCAGCAGAAACTGCAGCAGCCATTGATAGTAAACTAGCCAAGCAAGAAAGTTTGTCTCATAAGCTAGGAGCTAAGAAAACCAACCTCTCATCTGGTGATCAAGGATTTTACAATAAGGCTTATGATTTATTAGCAGCAGTTCATCAAGACTTACTTGATAATAAAGGGCGCCAAGCTGATTTTGACACTTTGGATAAACTGTTGGAACGTCTCAATGATACCTCAAGTGATAAAGTCAAGTTGGTGGATGATATCTTGGCCTTTCTAGCACCGATTCGTCATCCAGAACGTTTAGGAAAACCAAATGCGCAAATAGCTTACACAGATGATGAGATTCAAGTAGCCAAGTTGGCAGGCAAGTATACAACAGAAGATGGCTATATCTTTGATCCTCGTGATATCACCAGTGATGAGGGGGATGCCTATGTAACTCCACATATGACCCATAGCCATTGGATTAAAAAAGATAGTTTGTCTGAAGCCGAAAGAGCGGCAGCCCAGGCTTATGCTAAAGAGAAAGGTTTGACTCCTCCCTCAACAGACCATCAGAATCCAGGAAATACGGAGGCTAAAGGAGCAGAAGCTATCTACAACCGCGTGAAAGCAGCTAAGAAAGTGCCCCTTGATCGTATGCCATACAATCTCCAACATACCGTGGAAGTTAAAAATGGAAGTTTAATCATTCCTCATTATGACCATTACCATAACATCAAATTTGAGTGGTTTGACGAAGGACTTTATGAGGCACCTAAGGGGTATACTCTTGAGGATCTCTTTGCGACTGTCAAGTACTATGTAGAACATCCAAACGAACGTCCGCATTCAGATAGTGGTTGGGGAAATGCAAGTGACCATGTTCAAAGAAACCAAAATGGTCAAGCTGATACCGACCAAACGGAAAAACCAAACGAGGAGAAACCTCAGACAGAAAAACCTGAGGAAGAAACTCCTCGAGAAGAAAAACCGCAAAGTGAGAAACCAGAATCTCCAAAAACAACAGAGGAACCGGAAGAAGAATCACCAGAGGAGCCAGAAGAACCTCAGGTCGAGACTGAAAAGGTTGAAGCGAAGTTAAGAGAGGCTGAAGAGCTACTTGCAAAAATCCAAGACCCCATCGTCAAGTCTAACGCTAACGAAACTCTTACTGGATTAAAGAATAATCTATTGTTTGGCGCTCAAGACAACAATACTATTATGGCAGAAGCTGAAAAACTATTGGCTTTATTAAAGGAGAGTAAGTAAAGGTAGCGGCATTTTCTAACTCCTAAAAACAGGATAGGAGAACGGGAAAACGAAAAATGAGAACAGAATGTGAGTTCTAGTTCTCATTTTTTTCATGAAAATGTGCAAAATATCTTGACAGATAGTGTAAATAAAGATAAACTATTTACTAGTTAATTAATCAGTTAAACACTAGTTAAGGAGTAACGATGAAAAAAAGAACAATACTATTATTGATGGCCAGTGTGTTGGCTCTTGTCTTAGGAGCATGTGGTCAAAAAGAAAAACAAGAAGCAAAAGGGATGAAGATTGTAACAAGTTTTTACCCGATCTATGCCATGGTCAAAGAGGTGTCGGGTGACTTGAATGATGTTCGGATGATTCAGTCAAGTAACGGGATTCACTCCTTTGAACCATCAGCAAATGACATTGCTGCTATTTATGACGCGGATGTCTTTGTCTACCACTCGCATACACTGGAGTCTTGGGCTGGAAGTCTAGATCCTAACTTGAAAAACTCAAAAGTTAAGGTTTTAGAAGCTTCTGAAGGAATGACCTTGGAGCGTGTTCCAGGTTTAGAAGATATAGAAGCAGGGGATGGAGTTGATGAAAAAACACTCTACGACCCTCACACTTGGTTAGATCCAGAAAAAGCAGGTGAAGAGGCACAGATTATTGCAGACAAACTTTCGGAACTTGATAGTGCCAATAAGGAAACGTATCAAAAGAATGCTAAAAACTTTATTGCTAAAGCACAAGAATTGACTAAGAAATACCAACCTATTTTTGAAAAAGCGAGTCAAAAAACATTTGTTACACAACACACAGCCTTTTCTTATCTCGCTAAACGCTTTGGTTTGAAACAACTTGGTATAGCAGGGATTTCCCCTGAACAAGAGCCAAGTCCGAGACAGTTGACAGAAATCCAAGAATTTGTTAAAACTTACAAGGTTAAAACCATCTTTACTGAGAGCAATGCTTCTTCTAAAGTTGCTGAAACCTTGGTCAAATCAACAGGAGTTAACCTAAAGACACTCAATCCTTTGGAAGCAGATCCTGAGAATGACAAAACTTACTTAGAAAACCTAGAAGAAAATATAAATGTTCTTGCAGAAGAATTAAAATGAGGAGATTATGAAAATTAAGAAAAAGTATCTTGCGGCGGGTTCGGCTTTAGTCCTTTCCCTAAGTCTTTGCATCTATGCACTGAACCAACACCAGCTAGAAGGAAACAAAGATAATAATCGTGTATCTTATGTTGATGGGAAACAAGACTCTCAAAAAACAGAGACTCAGACACCAGATCAAGTTAGCAAAAAAGAAGATATTCAGGCAGAACAAATTGTTGTGAAAATTACCGATCAAGGTTATGTGACATCACACGGTGATCACTTTCATTATTACAATGGTAAAGTTCCTTTTGACGCAATTTTCAGCGAAGAGCTTTTGATGAAAGATGCCAATTATCAACTGAAAGACGCTGACATTGTCAACGAAATCAAAGGTGGTTATATTATCAAGGTGGATGGTAAGTATTATGTCTACCTTAAAGATGCGGCTCATGCTGATAATATTCGTACAAAGGACGAAATTGAGCGCCAAAAACAAGGTCATACTCATGATGCACTAACTTCTAACAGTGCAGTGGCGCTTGCTCAATCTCAAGGACGCTATACTACCGATGATGGTTACATCTTTAATCCATCTGATATTATAGAGGATACTGGTGATGCTTATATTGTCCCTCATGGTGGACATTACCACTACATTCCAAAGAGTTCCTTATCTGCTAGCGAATTAGCAGCTGCTCAAGCCTACCTATCTGGAACTAGAAAACAACCGAGTGTGACTAACTATCGTCCAAGTCAAAATGGAACCAGTCAAACCGCTAATCCTAGTCAACAAACTGAAACACCAAGCAATCCAGAAGAGAGCTTACAGAGTCTATTGCAGCAACTCTATGCTCTTCCAAGTAGTCAACGTTATGCTGAATCAGATGGCTTGATTTTTGATCCTGCTAAGATTTCAAGTAGAACGCCGAGTGGCGTGGCGATTCCTCACGGAAATCACTATCATTTCATCCCATATACAAAGCTTTCTGCCTTGGAAGAAAAGATTGCTCGTATGATTCCTCTTGCTAGCGACAGTGGGAAGCCAACACCTTTGGAAAATCCAAGCAAACCAGCAGAACATCCAGCTCAACAAGATCATCATGACCAAGACTGTGGCCATGGAAGTCAGGATACCAACCATGAAGACCATGACCATGATGGAGAGGAGCATGACCACCATCACGGCGAAGAACATGATCATGGTTTTGCAGCTGATCGTGTTATTAGTGAAGATGAGCAAGGTTTTGTAGTTTCTCATGGAGATCACGCTCATTATTTCTTTAAGAAGGACTTGACTGCAGCCCAAATCAAAGCTGCCCAAGATCACTTGAAAGAAAATCATCAGCTGCAGCACGTTCAACCACTTGCAAAGACTGTGGAAAGTTTCTCAAGAGATGCTAGCGATGAAGAAAAAATCAAGTATATCTCACAGACCTACGGGGTTCCGCTCGAAGCGATTCGTATTTCAAATGGATTCTTTGTCTTTGGAAATCCGGATCAAGCCTATGATCCAACCCATATCCATCCCTATGCCGTTCGAAAAGAACATGTTCGTATTCCTCTCCAAACTGGAAATCCAGAACTGGATTTCCTAAATGAACTTTATACGACTGCACTACGTGATGGGGTGTCTCCTTATAGTTTGCAAGTAGAAAATGGTAGTTTTGTGATTCCTCACGGAGACCACAATCACTACATCAAGGTTCAAACTAAGGGCTATGAAGTAGCTTTGAAAAATAAGATTCCGGCCCTACAATCGACCTATCAACCTGGAACATTTGATGAACAAACAGTTCTATCTAAGGTGGATCAACTTTTAGCAGATAGCAGAAGTCTCTACAAAGACCAGCCAATCATGCAGAGACGTGTTGAACTTGCTTTGGGGCAATTCACCGAAAATATGAAAAAACTGGCAACAAACTCAACTGCTGGATATCTAGCAGCCTTGGATCTCTTTGATAAACAGTATATCCATGTGGATCAAAGTGTGGCACCGGTTGAAACTTCACCTTTAGATAAGAAGTACCAAGCCCTAGTAGATAAGATCAATACATTGGATACAGATACTTATGGCTTGCCTAAGAAAGATCTTTTGGTACATTTGCAGGAAGCAAAACTAGCACAGGATGAGACAGAGTTGGATGCGATTGAAGCGAAACTGCAGGCCTTGCAAGATTTCCGAGATCGGACAGGAGTCACAACAGTAGAGTACATCAAGTATTTCTATGAACATGTGTCTGATGGTCGTTTGAGAGAAGAACTTCGGAACCGTGTTGCCAAGTTGACTTGGGAACTTTACCAGTCACAATCTTTCCTCAAAGCAACCGACTTGAACAAGCTATTCCCAACTATTTACCAAACTAAGCTAGAAGTAGAAGAAGCTCTCAAAGAAGAACCCGTTTCTACAAAAGCTGGTAAGACTATTCTAGATACGGAAAAAGTAGATAGTCAAACCGCTAAGACAGCCATCTATGAATTCCTAAAAGAACTCTACGGTGATTTTATGCCAGAAGAGCGGGTTAGCCATGTTAAGAAGGAAGAAGTGGATGCTCTCCTAACTAAAGTTGCCCAACTCCTAGCACGTGTCAAAGAAGATGGTGTCAAACAATCCCTAGCTGAAGAAGCAGCTAATATCAAAGCGGCTACTGAGAAGGAAAACGCAGACCTTGACGAAGCTAAAACACAACTTGAGGATCTTTTAAATCGTATTGCAGCGACTATCCAACGAGAGAAAAAAGAAGCAGAACAAGATCCGCAAACCGTGATCATCTACCAAAAACTCTATAATGTCTTGCTCTCTCTTCACAAGTACTTAGAGGATAACAAAGGATCCGATGCTGACTTTGAACGTGTAGATGCCCTTTTTGATCAACTTGCAGCCAAAAGCAGTGATAAAGAAGGTCTCCTCACTCTAGCTAAAGAAATCATTAGCTTGAATCAGGAACTCCGTTCAAAATCAAGTGAAACTGATAGCCAATCTAAGTCCGAGAAAGACAGTGAAACAGCTGCTTCTAAACCAACAGAAAAGCAAGCACAAAGTGAGTCTGAGCCAAGTGCTCAACCAAACGACTAAAAAGAAAGGCGAAGTAGCTGAGCTACCTCGTCTTTTTTAGTCTTTATAAGCTACGATGCCAATGATGGTATCCACCGCACGCTCCATAGTCTGAAGGCTGACGTATTCAAAACGTCCATGCATGTTTTCACCACCAGCAAAGATATTTGGAGTTGGGATACCCATAAAGGAAATCTTAGAGCCATCTGTTCCGCCACGGATTGGTTCGATAATAGGCGTGATACCTAAATCTTCCATAACAGCTTTAGAAATGGTAACGGGTGTCATGTCTTTCTCAATGACTTCCTTCATATTGTAGTACTGGTCTGTCAGAGTTAAAGTCACGCGATCATTCCCAAGAGCTTGATTCATCTTGTCTGCAATAGACTGCATAGTTTCTTTACGTGCTTCAAAGGCATCCTTTTCAAAGTCACGGATGATGTAGCTTGCACGCGCCTCCTCGACACTACCTAACACATCCATAAGATGGTAGAAACCTTGGTAACCATCTGTTAGTTCAGGTCGGTCGTTCTCAGGAAGTTGATTATGAAAATCAATCGCTAGCTGAAGGGCATTGACCATTTGACCTTTGGCAGTACCAGGGTGAACATTGCGTCCTTGGAAATGAAGCTCAGCAGCAGCTGCTGAGAAAGTCTCGTACTGAAGTTCTCCTAGCGGACCACCATCAACAGTATAGGCAAAGTCAACGTCAAAATCTTCTGCATCAAACTTGTTAGCACCAACACCGATTTCTTCATCTGGACCAAAACCAACACGGATTTCACAGTGTTTGATTTCGGGATGAGCAGTCAGATATTCAATAGCAGTCATAATCTCAGCAATACCTGATTTGTCATCGGCGCCCAGCAAGGTCGTGCCATCAGTTGTGATAAGCGTTTGGCCTGGATATTTCTCAAGGCTCTTGAAATCAGCAGGATCGAGTTTAAAACCAGAATCTCCTAAGTCGATAGCTCCACCATCGTAATTTTCGATGACTTGCGGATTAACTCCCTCAGCATTAAAGTCAGCTGTATCCATGTGGGAGATGAAGCCAATCTTGCGTGTCAAGCTTGGATCGTTTGCTGGTAAGGTACCAATAGCAAAACCATTTGGGAGGTAGTAAACATTTTGCAGACCGACACGTTTCATTTCAGGAATAAGAACATTGGTCGCGAAATCTACCTGGCTTTGCGTACTTGGAGTAGTAGTAGAGTGTTCATCAGAACGCGTGTTGACCTTAACGTAGGTCAAGAAACGATCTAAAAGGTTCGGATAAGTCATAAAAACTCCTTTTTTATCATAAAATAGAATACAAAACTTCGGAAAAATATGATTTAAGAAATTTCATTAATTTTGAAAAAATATAATGATTCAAATTCAAGAAGACTTTCAAAAAATTTTCTGAGTTATTAGAATGAAATATATGCATCTATATTTTATGACATATTTTACTATTTTTCCATTTTACCACAGAAAACATTGAAAAACAAAGAAGAATCATACTTTTTTGTAATTTATAATAACATGTTTTCAAATACATTGATTGACATGCGCTCAACATTATTATATAATTAACCTATGGATGTTTCAGATTTATATAGTAACAGATTTAAACATATTCTAGTAAGGGAGATAGCATGAACATTCAATATGATTTTAAGAAAATGCAATGTTTCACCAGTCGTTTAGTTATCTTTCTAGCTATTCTTTTTTTGTGTGCACCGATTAATTCTTTACATGCAGATTCAACAACGGAACCTCAGACAACTCTGCACAAAACGATTAGTCCAATTCAAGGGCAGGAAGACCAGTATGAGTTGTCACTGGATATCACATCTAAACTGGGAACGGAGACCCAGTCAGAACCCTTGGATGTTGTCCTGGTTGCCGATCTTTCAGGGAGTATGAAAGAGCAAGATGTGTGGTCATCTTACACTTCAAGTTATGTAAGTAGAATTGAAGCACTAAAAAATACACTGAGAGGTGTAAATGGTCGTCAGGGGCTCATTGATACAATTCTTTCTAGTTCCCAAAACCGTCTGTCTATAGTTGGGTTTGCCGGAAAAATTGATAACGTTTATGAAAATTACAACTATTACGGAACAAGATATGGGTGGCCAAATTGGGCTGGTTGGTATTCGAATATTTCTCCATATGATGATGCTAAAACTTTAGTAGCTTGGAGTACTGATTCTAATAGTTCAAAAAATATTGTTAGTTCGTTAACAATTGCCGACTCCAATCGTTCTTATGGTATGAACGCTGGTATCGGTACTGGTACAAATATAAATGCTGGATTAACTGAAGCTCAAAAATTATTGCAAAGTGCAAGAGCAGGAGCAAAAAAAGTAGTTATCCTGCTATCAGATGGCGAAGCTAATATGTATTACGAGCATAGTAGCGGGAGGACGATATACAATTATTCTTCTAATCCAAACGTGGGACGTATAATTGATACACCAGAGTGGTTTACCTATGGTTTAGAGAGAGGGGTGCTGAATATATCTAGTTTAATAGCTCCAAAAATAGATGGTTTTTATTCAATTAAATTCAAATATATAGGTTCAAACGATAGTATCGCATCTCTTAAAGAATATATCAGTGGTTATAATTCTGGAATCCCCAACGAAATATTTTCTGCCAATAATGAAAATGACTTGCAACAAAAATTCAAAGATATCACTGATAAAATTTTACCTCTAGGCGTACACCATGTAACTATATCAGATGTCTTGTCCAAGTACGTGCAGCTGTTACCGGGTAATGCTTCACACCTTCGTGTCGTCAAAATCAGGGATGGTAATGAGGAAGAACTGACAACTAATCAAGTTACGGTTGAGAGTAAGAAGAACGAACAGGGATTAGTGGAAGTAACAGCCAAGTTTAATCCGAGTTACACTTTGGAGGATGACGCCAAGTACGTTCTCAAGTTTACTGTCACCTCTACTCAAGAGGCCTTTGATGCGATTGCGGGTGATAAGACACTTACTAGTGATGATGCCGAAGGAGCCGATGCTACTAAACTCTACTCCAACAAGGGGGCTAGTGTTGCTTACTCCTATGGTATCGGGACTTCACATACCAAAACAAAAGACTATTCTGAGAAGCCCACTTTCAAGCCGTCAGATCCATTGACGGTTCCGGTTGAAGTTGAATGGAAAGGTGTGGATGGAAAATCAAATCCATCAGCAAATCGTCCACCTAGTGTCGAATTAAACTTAAACCAAAAGAAAGATGGAAGTACAAAGGATTCCTATCGAAAGGTCACTAGTTCAGTTCAAACGAATAGTTTTACTGAAAATGCTAGTTTTGCAAAGGTAGCCAAGGGATATGACTACGAACTGAAAGCACCAGACGCTCCGGGCTACACAGTCGAAGTTCAAAAGACAGGTACGAAAGAGAAACCATCCTTCAAAGTTATTTACCGACAGCTTCCAAGCCTCACCATAAAGAAAATCCTAGAAGGTGAGCAATCACCTAATAAGTCTTTCACAATTAATGTTACCCTTTCAGATAAGGATGGCAAACCGATTAATGGCAAGTTTGGGAATACAATAGTGACTAATGGAAAAGCGCAGATTTCTCTCAAAAATGGTCAAGAAACTGCCCTCAAATATCTGCCTCGTGATACCCACTATAAGGTAGAAGAAGTAGAGAACTCTAGAGCGGGATATCATGTTACCTATGAAAAACAAGAGGGGACTTTGTCAGAGGATGTTCAAACAATCGTCACCAACCACAGACTTCCGACACTTTCAGTCACAAAAAAAGTTACAGGTGCCTTTGCTAATCTTTTGCAATCCTTTAAGATTACCATTAACGTAAAGGATGCGCAAAATAAACCATTGAATGGATCGTATAGTGCAATAGTAAATAATCAAAAAGCAACCCTGAAATTTACAAATGGTAAGGCGACAGTCGATCTAAAGAAAGATAAAACTGTTAAGATTCTCGACCTTCCTCTAAATGCTCGTTACAGTATCGAAGAAGAAGCAAGTTCGTCTCGTGGATATCGGGTTTCTTATGAAAATAAAGAAGGCAAGCTTGATGGGGATAAGTCCGCGACGGTCACGAATAATAAAAACAGCGTACCTGAAACGGGAATTGACTTCTTGAGTAGCACTCTCATGCTTGGAGTCGTTCTTCCTCTAGGAGGAATCTTCTTTATCATCTTACTTGGTCACCTTGTGGTGAATAGGAGGAAGTGATGCTGCTTAAAAAGAAACATAAGAAACCAGTAACACAAGTCAATCGGGATAAGTCTCCGCCGAGTGTCTGGGGAGATATCCTTTACTTAGTCAGTAAACTTCTGATGGTTGGATTTGTACTAGCCACCCTTTACTTCTTCGTCTTTGGACTATTAAGATACAATGACGATGGCATGAAGCCCGCCTTAAAAGATGGCGACCTGGTCGTCTATTATAGGTTGGATAAACGCTATTCGATTGGTGATTTGCTGGTCTATAGTTATAAGGGCAAGGAAAGAGTGGCGCGTGTCGTAGCAACCGAAGGAAGTACAATCGATATAAACGAAAATGGTCTCATCATCAACGGTTCTCCTCAACAAGAGCAAGATATCTACAAAGAAACGCTGCTCTATAAGGAAGGGGCAACCTTCCCGATGAAAGTCCCAGCAGGACAACTTTTTGTCCTCGGGGACAATCGAACAACGGCTGTAGACAGTCGTGCTTTTGGAACCATCCCTATACAGGATACTCAAGGCAAAGTTGTAACAGTCATTAGAAGACGAGGCTTTTGATGATCATAATGAAAAAAGAAAATAAAAAAATAAAAGGAATAATCATGAAAAAAACATTCTTTAAAAAGCTATTCACTGCAAGTATTGCAGCTATAACCGCTTTGTCGGTATTCAGAGGTGTTCCGACCTTTGCGGATGATACTTCAGCAACAACAATGGCAACTGGTGAAGCAAATGCTGTTGTGAAAATTAGAAAAACCTTGAATATTGCACAAGGTATTACAACACCGAATGCGACATTTACTTTTAAATTTACTGAAAAGTCTGGTACATCCTCTAATGGAGCTCCTTATGAGAAAGGAGTGAATATCCCAGATATATCAGTTACTTATTCTAAAACAGATAATCAAGTAAATGATAAAATCGAAAAAACGACTGAAAATATTTTTGGCAACACAACATATAAACATGCTGGAGAATATGTTTATGATGTCAGAGAAGATAAATCAGGTTGGACAGCCATTGAAAAAGATAGTAAAAAAATTGATGCAATGAGATATGATGAGCGCACATATGAAATGCATGTTATTGTCAAAAATAAAGCCAATGGTGGTGTCTATATTTCATCAGTATACTTCAAAGAAAATAAACAATCCAACACAGCAAAGGTTCAACCGAGTGAAACAGGGGTTTATAATCTCTTTGACAACACCTATACAAAAGATGCTAGCAGAGACCCTAAGCCTGATGATCCTAGTAAAGTAGACCCTACTGCAAACGCATTAACAATTACTAAAAAAGTCGACGGAGCCTCAGGGGATAAAACAAAAGATTTCCACTTCCATATTCGTATTCAACTTCCATCAACAAATAAAACTGCAGCAGAACCAATAAAAAATATTGTTGTTCAACATGGGAATGCATCACATGAGTTAGCTGTTGTTGCTGCATCAGAGTCGGTTGATTATGATTTTACTTTGAAACATGGTGAAACATTCACAGTCACTCAATTACCAGCGGGATCAAAATACACAGTAACAGAAACTGGCGTTCCAGGATATACAGCATCATCAGTATATTTGACAAACGGAACATCAACTAATGGTGCGGCTGGACAATTGGGTCAAGATTATAAAGTTGAGAATATCCTTCTTGGTGAAAAAACAAACAACAACACCGTTACCAACAAAATTAATGACGTAACTCCTACTGGTCTCTTGATTGACAACCTTCCATTCATCTTGATGATTGGTCTTGGTTTAGCTGGATTTGTTGTCTTGTCTAAAAAACGTAGAGAAGCCTAAATGGCTGGGGGTAGACGATGAAAACTAAGCGTGAGAGATCAAAAAAGAGTCTGTCTAGGCGTCTCGTTCTTGCTGTAGATGGGACGATCAATCACTTGCTGCTCATTTTTGCAGCTTTGATCTTTCTCTTTGGTTTCTATGCCCTTTGGGATTCCAACCAAGTCTACTCCTTGGCTTCGTCAAGTGAGTACGAAGCTTATCGACCTGTCACGACACAACAGGATGAGCTAGCTAGCTTTTCAGGCTTCAGCAAACTCCAAGAACTCAATCCCGAAGTCCTCGGTTGGATCAATGTCTATGGTACCAATATCGACTATCCCTTAGTCCAAGCCAAGGACAATGAAAAGTATCTCAACAAGGACTCCAAAGGTGAGTTTGCAGCGACAGGCGCTATCTTTCTCGATGCACGAAATAATCCCAAGTTCGAAGACTTTAATTCCATTATCTACGGGCACCACGTAGAAAACGGGGTCATGTTTGGTGATGTGGCTAAGTTTGCTGATCAGGAATTTTTTGACCAGCATCGTTACGGTAGTATATACTACAATGGTGTGGAAAAAGGGCTCGAGATCTTTGAGATGTTGGAGGTCGATGCCTATGACTTTAACATCTATGATCCAGGAATACAGGGTGAGGACCGCCAGCAGGCCTATCTAGACCACCTGCTCTCAGTCGCCATGCACAAGCGGGATATCTCGCTCTCACCGAGTGATCGTATCATTCTACTCAGCACCTGTTTTCTCGATGTGACCAATGGTCGTCATATTGTGATCGCAAAGATTACAGACACCGTCCCTAAAAATACTTTCCATACAAAAAAATCAAAACCATTCCCATACAGTGTCTTTGATGACTCGTCTCTTGGACGTTTCCTCTCATCAATCCCACTATGGATTTGGTACCTTATCTTGTTTGTATTGTTCTTGCTCTTGATTTTCTTACTCCTTGTCCTCTATTTGATCCTACGTCGTAGAAGAGAGAGTAAAAAAATGCAAGAAGCAGATCCTTTTACTGACTAAGGGTGAATAGAAAAGAGGCGGTTTTGTCCCGCCTCCTTTCCTTTTAAGAAATCTCGCATAGAAAGGAGTGCTGATGACGGTTCAAAAAAGAGCGCGATTTAAAAACGTGTTTCTGATATTCTTCTGTGTTTTTGTAGCTCTTTTTAGTTGGCAGAGAGCGGAAGCGAGTGACTATGATCACTATAATCCTATTGAAAAGGATGCTTCGAGCACAGGATTTGAAACTCTGCAACAGCTTAATCATGATGTCTGCGGTTGGATTAGCCTTTATGGGACCAAGGTAGACTATCCGCTTCTACAAAGTCAGGATAATGTCAAATACCTTGACCGCAATGCCTTTGGCGATTATACGATAACAGGATCAATCTTTCTCGACTATCGCTTTAATCCCAACTTTACTGATTTTAATACCATCATCTACGGTCACTCTATGGCTTCAGGGGCTATGTTCGGTGAGATTAAGAAATTTGCTGATAAGGAATTCTTCGACCAGCATCGCTATGGTTCTATCTACTACAATGGTCGAGAACGTGGTCTTGAGATTTTTGGGATTTTAGAAGTGGATGCCTATGATACGGAAATTTACCGAACCTTGAGTTCCAACGATGAGGAACACCAGGCCTATTATCAGTATCTGTTGAGTAAAGCCAAGTACAAGCGAGATGTTTCCTTGACTTCAACGGACAAGATTGTTTTGTTAAGCACCTGTTTTCTTAATATTACCAACGGTCGCCATATCCTTTTAGCAAAAATAACGGATGCACCAGTAAAAGCAGCACAGGATAAAAGTGGAGAAAGCGTGGGAACACGTTATTTTGACCAAGGGATTCCAACGCATTGGATTTATATCCTAACCTTACTCCTTCTTATCATTGTCATCTTGCTTCTAATAGTTATTATTCTAATCATAAGACGAGATAGAAATACAAAAGAACAAAAGAAATAGTAGACGTCGGAAGCGTTTACTATTTCTTTCATGATAGAATGGATAGTGAAAATAATATCATAAGGATGATAACATGAAAAAAGCAATATTGATGATGACCTTTGGATCTCCAGAGTAGATTAGTTTTGAAGGAGTATCAGAATTTTTTACAAACATTCGTCGTGGAGTTAGACCCCAAGACCACGAGATTCAGACTCTCTATGACAACTATGTTCTTATCGGTGGGACGCCTTTGCAGCGGATTACACGTGAGGAGGTCAATTTAGTCAAAGAACGTTTAGGGGAGGAGTACGGTATCTACTTTGCCAACAAATTTTCTCGTCCCTTTATTCCAGACGTGATCAAGCGGATGGAGTCTGATGGTATTGAAGAATGTATCTGTTTGATTTTGGAGCCTCATTATTCATTTTACTCGGTGATGGGGTATGAAAAATTTCTGGAAAGTCAGCAGATCCGATTTTTAGTTATTAAGGACTGGTATCAACAACAGCCTTTGCTGGACTTTTGGACAGATGAGATTGGAAAAATTTTACGAAACCATGTGGGAGAAGAATCCTTCAAGGTGATCTTTTCAGCACATAGCGTCCCCATTTTTGCCTTGGACTTTGGAGATCCTTATATCGACCAGATTTTCGATAATAGCAAGCTCATTGCTGAACAACTCGGCCTAATGACAGACCAGTATACCAATACTTGGCAGAGCGAAAGCGATATTGGAATCCCTTGGATCAAGCCAGATGTCTTAGAATATTTACGAGAACAAAAGCAACATCCAGAACATTATATTTTGGTTCCGATTAGCTTTATCAGTGAACATATCGAAGTTCTTTTTGATAATGATGTGGAATGTTATGAGTTGTGTCAAGAATTAGGTGTCACCTACCATCGTCCACCTATGCCCAATACGGATAGTCGTTTAATTGACGCTTTAGTTGCTACTGTAAGAGCCAGCGAACACAAAGAATTTAAAGCTTTTCTTCCAGAAGAAGAAACCTTTGATGAGTTAGCGCCTTCAGCAACTACCAAGGACATTATGGAGGAGACAGACGACCTTCAGATGCCAGAATTTGTCAAAAAACTCATTGAGAAAAAAGGCCGTGAAAATGTGAAGATGCCGTACTTAATTAAGAAAATGCTAGAAAAGGCTGGGAAGTTACCAAAAGAGTAAAGAAAAAAGGATTTAGCTTTAAGCTAGATCCTTTATTTGTCTTATTTTTTTTCAAGAAGAGCTTTGATTTCTTGAAGAACTTCAAGTTCAGTTGGAGCAGCAGGTGCTTCCTCAACCACTTCCTCTTTTTTACGAAGATTTTGAGCTTTTTCAATACCTTTGATAACGAAGAAGAGAACTGTACCCACAACAAGGAAGTTGATAATAGCGCTCAAGAAGCTACCGTAACCAACACCATTCCATGAAAGCTCAGCGATACGTTCAACGTTCGCAGCTTTCAAAGCTGGGTTCAAGATAAGTGGAGTGATGATATCGTTAACGAGTGAAGTTACGATAGCACCGAAAGCAGAGGCGATGATCACACCGACAGCAAGGTCAACAACATTACCGCGAAGTAAGAATTCTTTTAGGTCCTTTAACATTTTCATAATTTCCTTTCCTAATTTTCTAACTAATTATATCCTAAATTATGACAAAAAGCAACCTGGATGCTTAAGGAGATCAGTTGCTCTTTTTAAAAATATAGATTTTACTGAAAATATAATTAAGCACAATAATCAAGATTTGTGCTAGGATGGTTTCAACCGTATTAACCCTATCTATATTATATTCGACAAACTGACCAATAACATTAGGAAAAGTTGTAACGAAGATATAAGTTAAAAGAACGTCAAGTCCAAGTGTAGAGAGACGAGCTAAGAAAAACTTAGCCAGGCGAGTTGACCAATTTCTTCTCTCTTGTTTAAAGACGATTGTATCATTTGTAAAAAAGGCAAAGAGAATCCCGATAAGATTTGCGAGTACGGTTGCCAGGATTTCCTGGTGGCTGATGTGGTAAATAACCAAACGCGATAAGATAGAAACCAGAGTAGTAGCAGCACCGAAAAATAGGTAGGAGAGGATTTCGTTATCGAAGAAAGCCTTTATTATTCTTTTCATGGTTTTAGTATAGCATAAAGTCCTATATTGTGCTATACTGGTAAGGTTGATAATCTCAACCCTTGGTGCTTAGCTTCTTTCACCAAGCATATTTTACGCGGGAAACCGCCAAAGGAGAAAACATGAAAAAATTAACTGTTCGTGATATGGCAGATATCGCTATTGTCGCTGCTATTTATGTGGTTTTGACCATCACCCCACCGCTGAATGCCATTAGCTACGGCGCCTACCAGTTCCGTATTTCAGAGATGATGAATTTCTTAGCCTTTTACAATCCTAAATATATCATTGGTGTGACGATTGGTTGTATGATTGCAAATTTCTTTAGCTTTGGTCCAATAGATGTCTTTGTCGGTGGGGGCTCTACCCTAGTTTTCCTAAGCCTAGGTGTATGGCTCTTTAGCAAGTACAAGAAAGACTATCTGTTTAATGGTTTGATTCGAAAGGATCATTTCTTCTTTTCAATCCTCTTCTCTATTTCAATGATTACCATTGCAGCAGAACTCTATATTGTTGCAGAAGCTCCATTCTTCTTTACATGGTTCTCTACGGGAATTGGTGAGTTTGCATCACTCATCGTAGGTGCTATTTTAATCGGAAAATTAGGACGCCGAATCGATCTAACAAGATAAGAAGTTTATAAGCTAGATTCTTGATAAATCTAGCTTTTTTCATTCCATAAATTAAAAGAGAGCGCTTGACAAGAACTAGGAACTATAGTATACTTTTTAGGTAAGCTGATTTAGCTCAGTTGGTAGAGCGCATCCATGGTAAGGATGAGGTCGCCGGTTCAATCCCGGCAATTAGCATGATAGAAACGAAATGACCTTGGGAAACCAAGGTTTTTCTTGTACACTTGTATAAATGAAGCGAAGAGTTTTGGCAGTTGACAAAAGTGACTCTATCTAGTAGAATAGTAGTTGCGATGAGTCGATAGGTAGTCTTCGGACTACTATTGAGCATAAGGAGGTCATAACGCAGGAGCGGACCTTGATGAGTTGTGTGAACCTGCTCATCACATGAAGATGCCTCTTAGTCCCTGGTCAATGACTAGGGATTTTTAGTTTTCAGAAAATATAGTCTAAAAATACTTTTCAATTTCTGTAAAAAGTAGTATAATACATCTATTATAGAAATTTTTAGAAAATTCCGAAAGAGGTTATTTATGGGATATACAGTTGCTGTAGTCGGCGCGACAGGTGCTGTCGGAGCTCAGATGATAAAAATGTTGGAAGAATCAACACTTCCAATTGATAAAATCCGTTTACTTGCTTCTGCACGTTCAGCAGGCAAGACTTTGAAATTTAAAGACCAAGATATTACGATTGAAGAAACGACTGAGACAGCTTTTGAGGGTGTTGATATTGCACTTTTCTCAGCAGGTGGTTCGACATCAGCTAAGTATGCACCATACGCAGTTCAAGCTGGAGCGGTAGTAGTAGATAACACATCTTATTTCCGTCAAAACCCAGATGTACCCTTGGTTGTTCCAGAAGTAAACGCTCACGCACTTGATGCCCACAACGGGATTATTGCCTGTCCTAACTGTTCAACAATCCAAATGATGGTGGCGCTTGAACCCGTTCGTCAAAAATGGGGCTTGGACCGCATCATCGTTTCAACTTATCAGGCTGTTTCAGGTGCTGGTATGGGAGCGATTCTTGAAACACAACGTGAACTTCGTGAAGTCTTGAATGATGGTGTGAAACCACGTGATTTGCATGCGGAAATCTTGCCTTCAGGCGGTGACAAGAAACACTACCCTATCGCCTTTAACGCTCTTCCACAAATCGATGTCTTCACGGACAATGATTACACTTATGAAGAGATGAAGATGACCAAGGAAACGAAGAAAATCATGGAAGATGATAGCATCGCAGTGTCTGCAACCTGTGTACGTATTCCAGTCTTGTCAGCTCACTCTGAATCTGTTTATATCGAAACAAAAGAAGTGGCACCAATCGAAGAAGTGAAAGCAGCCATCGCAGCCTTCCCAGGTGCTGTTCTTGAGGATGACGTAGCGCACCAAATCTATCCTCAAGCTGTCAATGCAGTGGGTTCGCGTGATACTTTTGTTGGTCGTATCCGTAAAGACTTGGACGCTGAAAAAGGAATCCACATGTGGGTTGTTTCGGATAACCTTCTCAAAGGTGCTGCTTGGAATTCAGTTCAGATTGCAGAAACTCTTCACGAACGTGGATTGGTTCGTCCAACAGCTGAATTGAAATTTGAATTAAAATAGTCATATCGTTTAGGAGTTCAGATGAACTCCTTCTTTGAATAGAGAGGTATTTTCATGTCTTATCAAGATTTAAAAGAGTGTAAAATCATCACGGCCTTTATTACCCCCTTCCATGAGGATGGTTCTATCAACTTTGATGCCATTCCAGCCTTGATTGAGCATTTATTGGCCCATCACACAGACGGCATTCTTCTAGCTGGAACGACTGCTGAGAGTCCAACTTTAACCCACGATGAAGAGTTGGAACTCTTTGCAGCTGTACAAAAGATTGTCAATGGACGCGTTCCTTTGATTGCAGGTGTAGGTACCAATGATACACGTGACTCGATCGAGTTTGTCAAAGAAGTAGCAGACTTTGGTGGTTTTGCTGCTGGGCTTGCGATCGTACCATACTACAACAAACCTTCTCAAGAAGGCATGTATCAGCACTTTAAAGCGATTGCAGATGCTTCTGACTTACCTATTATCATCTATAACATCCCAGGGCGTGTAGTAGTGGAATTAACTCCAGAAACTATGCTTCGTTTGGCTGACCATCCAAATATCATCGGTGTCAAAGAATGTACTAGCTTGGCTAATATGGCTTACTTGATTGAGCACAAGCCAGAAGAATTTTTGATTTATACAGGTGAGGACGGAGATGCTTTTCATGCCATGAACCTTGGTGCGGATGGGGTTATTTCTGTTGCCTCCCATACAAATGGAGATGAGATGCACGAGATGCTCACTGCCATTGCAGAAAGCGACATGAAAAAAGCGGCAGCTATTCAACGTAAATTCATTCCTAAGGTCAATGCCCTCTTCTCTTATCCAAGTCCTGCTCCAGTTAAGGCAGTTTTGAACTACATGGGATTTGAAGCCGGTCCAACTCGTCTGCCTCTAGTTCCAGCACCAGAAGAAGATGCCAAACGCATTATCAAAGTTGTCGTAGATGGCGACTACGAAGCAACTAAGGCAACCGTAACAGGTGTCCTTAGACCAGATTACTAATAAAAACAATAAAATCCATGACCGCAAGAACGATCATGGATTTTGCTTATTTTCCTAAACAGAATTGGCTAAAGAGTTGGGTAATGAGTTCATCAGGTGCGGCATCTCCAGTGATTTCACCGAGAATTTCCCAAGTACGGGTCAAGTCAACTTGAAGCAAGTCAACTGGCATCCCCAGTTCAAGACCTTGGTTAACAGCTTGTAAGCTTTCAACGGCCTTTTCAATCAAGGAAATATGACGGGCATTAGACAGGTAAGTGGCATCTTGCTCGACCAAACCAGCATTTTCAAAGAAGAGGTTGTTGATTCTCTCTTCGATCTTATCGATGTTTTGATTTTTAAGAACGGAAATGCGGATGACATCTTTAGGGAGTTCTGAAGTTTCAATCGCTTCAGGAAGATCAGTTTTATTAAGTATAATAATGCGGTTGGTGTCCTGACTGATTTCTAGAAGTTGTCGATCTTGGGCTGTTAGAGGCTCACTAGCGTTTAGCACTAGTAGTACCAAGTCAGCTTCCTTGAGGGCTTTTCTCGAACGCTCAACACCGATTTGTTCCACGATATCATCTGTTTCCCGAATACCGGCTGTATCAATCAATTTGAGAGGAACACCATTGATGTTGACGTATTCTTCGATGACATCACGGGTGGTACCAGCGATGTCCGTTACGATAGCCTTGTCTTCACGAAGGAGATTGTTGAGAAGACTGGATTTCCCAACGTTGGGACGACCGATGATGGCGGTGGCAATTCCTTCACGGAGGATTTTGCCACGCCGAGCTGTTCGAAGGAGATTGGTTAGCAATTGTTCAAACTCCATAGTCTTCTCGCGGACAACAGCAGTGGTAGCTTCCTCAACATCATCATACTCAGGATAGTCGATATTGACCTCAACTTGGGCAAGTGTATTGAGGATTTCTTGGCGAGTATTATTGATAAGATCAGAAAGGGAACCATCTAGTTGCTTAACTGCAATGTTCATAGCCTTGTCAGTCTTGGCGCGGATAATGTCCATCACCGCCTCAGCCTGTGTCAAATCCACACGACCGTTTAGAAAGGCGCGCTTGGTAAATTCACCAGGTTCTGCCAACCGAGCTCCTTCACGGATAGCTAGCTGGAGAATCTCATTGGTCACCGCAATCCCACCGTGGGTGTTAATCTCGATAATGTCCTCACGAGTGAAGGTCTTTGGAGATTTCATGGCCCCAACCATAACCTCGTCCATAACCTTACCAGTTTGAGGGTCAACGATGTGACCGTAGTTAAGAGTATGGCTGGCAACCTTACTCAAGTCTTTTCCTTTAAAAATCTTTTGCGCAATGGCAAAACTGTCAGTTCCGCTCAAGCGGACAATACCAATGGCTCCTTCACCTAGTGGAGTAGAGATAGCAGCAATGGTATCAAATTCATGTGTAATCATACTAATTCCTTTTGTATTTCTTTTCTTAGGATAGGTATCCAAGCATCTCTTCAAATTGTAACAAAATTAGACTATTTCTTCAATGGATGCTACTTGGAGATTGAAAAAGCCTAAGCAATTCTGCTTAAGCTAGCTTATTTGGTGCGCATTTCTCCTTGTGGGAAGTAAGTCCCTTCTGGCATGTCGTTGATGATAACATGGACAGCAGATTGAGGTGCTCCAGTGTTGCGGACAATAGCTTCCGTTACTTCCTTAGCAAGAGCTTTCTTTTGCTCGAGCGTGCGACCTTCAAATAAATCGATGCGTACAAATGGCATAATAGCTTCCTCCACTAGTTTTTGATTTCTTCTATTTTACCACATTTTGCCGTTTAAAGCTTCAGAAAATTATGATATACTAGAATGTAGCAAAAATTTAGAAATGGACGTGAAATAGAAGCATGGCACAGTTGTATTATCGTTATGGGACCATGAACTCTGGTAAGACGATTGAGATTCTCAAGGTGGCCTATAACTACGAGGAGCAAGGAAAGGGAGTTGTGATTATGACTTCTGCTCTGGATACGCGTGACGGTGTTGGCTATGTGTCGAGCCGAATCGGCATGAAACGCCCAGCCATTGCGATTGAGGAAACGACGGATATCTTCGGCTATATCCGAGACTTACCTGAGAAACCATACTGTGTGCTAGTCGATGAGGCCCAGTTTCTCAAGCGTCACCACGTTTACGACCTAGCTCGTGTTGTTGATGAGTTAGACATACCTGTCATGGCTTTTGGTTTGAAGAATGACTTTCGAAATGAACTATTCGAAGGTTCCAAATACCTCTTGCTCTTAGCAGACAAGATTGAAGAAATCAAGACCATCTGTCAGTACTGTAAGAAAAAGGCGACTATGGTGTTGCGTACGCATGATGGTGTGCCAGTCTATGATGGCGAACAAATTCAAATTGGTGGTAATGAAACCTATATCTCGGTTTGCCGTAAACATTATTTTGCGCCAATGATAACATCTAACAAGGAGCACAACTATGACAATTGAACTAAGAGATGTTGCAATGGAAAATTATTTTGATGTTTTGAATTTGGATGTCAAGGAATATCAAAAACAATTCATTGCAACCAACGCAATTAGTTTAGCTGAAGCATATGTCTACACTAAAAATGGAGATTTTGTAGCTCCATTGGCAGTTTATGATAATGATGCAATTATAGGTTTTGTGATGATAGCTTATGATAAAAAGATCGGAATCAGTAGTGGAAATTATTTACTATTTCGTTTTATGATTGATAAGAATTTTCAAAATCAAAGATATTTTAAACCAATTATGGATAAAGTGCTGGACTATGTTCGGACAGCGCCAGCAGGTTTAGGCAATAAACTTTGGTTGTCTTATGAACCAGAAAATGAACATGCAAGATCTTGTTACCTCAGTTATGGATTTAAAGAAACTGGGGAAATATTTGAGAACGAAGTAGTAGCAATCTATGATTTAACAATTGAGAATAAGGAGAAAAAATGAACATCTATGATCAACTACAAGCTGTAGAAGACCGTTATGAAGAGTTAGGAGAATTGCTGAGTGACCCTGATGTCGTTTCTGACACCAAGCGATTCATGGAGCTTTCAAAAGAAGAGGCTTCCACTCGTGACACGGTAACAGCCTACCGTGAGTACAAACAAGTCCTTCAAAACATCGTCGATGCCGAAGAAATGATTAAGGAATCAGGTGGAGATGCGGATTTGGAAGAAATGGCCAAGCAAGAGCTCAAAGATGCCAAGGCTGAAAAAGAAGAATATGAAGAAAAATTGAAAATTTTGCTCCTTCCAAAGGATCCAAACGATGATAAGAACATCATCCTTGAAATCCGTGGAGCGGCTGGTGGAGACGAAGCAGCGCTCTTCGCTGGGGATTTGCTAACCATGTACCAAAAATATGCGGAAGCCCAAGGCTGGCGCTTTGAAGTCATGGAAGCTTCTATGAACGGTGTCGGTGGTTTCAAAGAAGTGGTTGCCATGGTTTCTGGTCAGTCTGTATACTCTAAACTCAAGTATGAGTCTGGTGCCCACCGTGTGCAACGTGTCCCTGTGACAGAAAGCCAAGGCCGTGTACATACTTCGACAGCGACAGTCCTTGTCATGCCTGAAGTGGAAGAAGTAGAATACGATATTGATCCAAAAGACCTTCGTGTTGATATCTACCACGCATCAGGTGCTGGTGGACAGAACGTCAATAAGGTTGCGACTGCCGTTCGAATCGTTCACTTGCCAACCAATATCAAGGTTGAGATGCAGGAAGAACGTACCCAGCAGAAAAACCGTGAGAAAGCTATGAAAATCATCCGTGCGCGTGTTGCTGACCACTTCGCACAGATTGCCCAAGATGAACAAGACGCCGAGCGTAAGTCTACTATCGGAACTGGTGACCGTTCAGAACGTATTCGTACTTATAATTTCCCTCAAAACCGTGTCACAGACCACCGTATTGGCTTGACCCTCCAAAAACTAGATACGATTTTATCCGGTAAATTGGATGAAGTTGTGGATGCTTTGGTTCTTTATGACCAAACACAAAAATTAGAAGAATTAAACAAATAATGAAATTAGCTCAATTATTTTCAGATTTTGAAGAAGAGTTGATAAGGCAAGGAGAGGAAGCAGAAAGCCTCTCTTTTGTCTATCGTAGCCTGAAAAATCTCTCTTTTACGGACTTTGTTTTTACCCTTCAGCAAGAGGTAACAGAGGCCGAAAAACAATTTGTAGAAGAAATTTTCCAGAAGTTAGCGTCCCATAAACCAGCTCAGTATATCATTGGTCACGCAGATTTCTTTGGAATGCAGTTAAAAGTAGATGAGCGGGTTTTGATTCCTCGTCCAGAAACAGAGGAGTTGGTGGAGCTCATCTTGGCAGAAAATGCTGAGGAAAGTCTTAAGATTCTAGATATCGGGACTGGAAGTGGCGCCATAGCTCTTGGATTAGCTAAAAACAGACCAGATTGGTCAGTGACAGCAGCAGATATTTCCCAAGATGCCTTAGAGCTTGCATCAGAGAATGCTAAAAATCAAAATCTTAATATATTTTTTAAAAAATCTGATTGTTTTGCAGAAATTTCTGAAAAATATGATATAATTGTATCCAATCCACCCTATATCTCTCGTGAAGATGAGTCAGAGATCGGTTTGAATGTTTTGCATTCGGAACCTCATCTAGCTCTCTTTGCAGATGAGGATGGCCTAGCTATTTACCGCAGAATTGCGGAAGATGCAAAAGACTATCTCAAAGATGGTGGTAAGATTTACCTTGAAATTGGATACAAGCAAGGTCAAAGTGTTCCTGTGCCTTTTAGGAAACATCTTCCTGAAAAACGAGTACGAACACTCAAAGACCAATTTGGTCAAGATAGGATGGTTGTAGTTGATGATGGACAGGATTAAACAAGAGTTGGAAAAAGGCGGAGCTGTCGTTTTGCCTACAGAGACAGTTTATGGTCTCTTTGCTAAGGCCTTAGACGAAAAAGCTGTCGACCATGTTTACCAACTCAAACGTCGTCCCAGAGATAAGGCACTCAATCTTAATGTCGCTTCTCTAGGGGACATCTTGCACTTTTCAAAGAACCAGCCAACTTATCTACAAAAACTTGTAGAGAATTTTTTACCGGGTCCCTTGACCATTATCCTCGAAGCTAATGACAGAGTTCCCTTTTGGGTCAATTCTGGTCTTTCAACGGTGGGATTTCGGATGCCGAGTCACCCCATTACACTGGATTTGATTCGAGAGACAGGTCCTTTGATTGGGCCGTCTGCCAATATTTCAGGTCAGGCAAGTGGAGTGACCTTTGATCAAATTCTAGAGGATTTTGATCAAGAGGTTCTGGGTCGGGAGGACGACGCTTTTCTAACTGGACAGGATTCGACTATTTTGGATTTGTCTGGAGACAAGGTGAAAATCTTGCGCCAAGGAGCGATTAAGCGAGAAGATATTCTTGCACAGTTGCCAGAGATTTCTTTTGAGGAGGAATGAGATGCTTAGAGATTTGCAAGAAACAGATGTGAATGCTATATGTGAGATTAACCAAGAGGCTTTGGGCTACTCTTTTAGTCCACAGGACACAGCTAGTCAACTAGCTAGATTATCTCAGGATTCACATCATTTCCTACTTGGTTATGAGGATGCAGCTAGTCATGTCCTACTTGGATATGTCCATGCCGAGGTTTACGAATCCCTCTATTCCAAAGCAGGATTTAATATCTTAGGCTTAGCGGTTTCGCCTCAAGCACAAGGACGAGGCATCGGTAAAAGCTTACTGCAAGGGTTGGATCAAGAAGCAAAAAGACGGGGCTATGAGTTTATCCGCTTAAACTCTGCTGATCATCGTCTGGGAGCTCATGCATTTTATGAAAAAGTTGGTTATACTTGTGATAAAGTGCAGAAACGGTTTATTCGCATCTTTTAGTATATTTTCTTAAACTAAAGGACCAGTCACACTATAAAGGAGAAGACCTATGATTTTTGACAAAGACGATTTTAAAGCATACGATGCTGATCTATGGAATGCTATTGCCAAAGAAGAAGAACGCCAACAAAATAACATCGAGTTGATTGCTTCGGAAAACGTGGTTTCCAAGGCTGTTATGGCAGCTCAAGGGTCTATCTTGACAAACAAATATGCCGAGGGTTACCCAGGTCGCCGTTACTATGGTGGAACTGATGTAGTAGACGTGGTAGAAACTCTAGCTATTGAACGTGCAAAAGAAATTTTCGGTGCTAAATTTGCCAATGTCCAACCTCACTCAGGAAGCCAAGCCAACTGTGCGGCTTACATGGCCTTGATTGAGCCAGGTGATACCGTTATGGGGATGGATTTGGCAGCAGGTGGACACTTGACCCACGGAGCTCCAGTTAGCTTCTCTGGTCAAACATACAACTTTGTGTCTTATAGTGTGGATCCTGAAACGGAACTTTTGGACTTTGATGCTATCTTGAAACAAGCCCAAGAAGTCAAACCAAAACTAATCGTAGCGGGCGCTTCAGCCTATTCTCACATTATTGATTTCTCTAAATTCCGTGAAATCGCAGATGCTGTTGGGGCTAAGCTTATGGTCGATATGGCCCATATCGCTGGTTTGGTTGCAGCTGGTCTTCATCCAAGCCCAGTACCATACGCTCATATCACGACAACAACGACCCACAAAACCCTTCGTGGACCTCGTGGTGGTTTGATTTTGACAAATGATGAGGACCTAGCTAAGAAAATCAACTCAGCTATTTTCCCTGGTATTCAAGGTGGTCCTTTGGAGCATGTTATCGCTGCTAAGGCGGTTTCCTTCAAAGAAGTTTTAGATCCAGCTTTTAAGGAATATGCTACTAATGTCATCAAAAACAGCAAAGCTATGGTGGAAGTCTTCTTGCAAGATCCTGATTTCCGTATCATTTCTGGAGGGACTGAAAATCACCTCTTCCTAGTGGATGTAACTAAGGTTGTAGAAAACGGAAAAGTTGCTCAAAACTTGCTGGATGAAGTCAATATTACCCTAAATAAAAACTCAATTCCATACGAAACCTTGTCACCATTCAAGACAAGTGGGATTCGTATCGGTTCTGCAGCCATCACTGCACGCGGATTTAGTGAAGAAGAAAGCCGTAAAGTGGCTGAACTCATCATTAAAACTCTTAAAAATGCAGAAAATGAAGCTGTCTTAGAAGAAGTGAGAAGTGAAGTCAAAGCGTTGACAGATGCCTTCCCACTATACGAGGACTAATACTTTTATGGACATTTATATTAAGAAAGCTATTATCCATCAGTTCAGCCCGGATGATACCGAGCTGTTTCTAGCGGATAAGTTTCTCAATATCACTCCAAAAATCGAAGAATACTTACGCAAAAAAATCGAACGCGTGTATTCAGATGAAGCCAAGACTGGGATTTTCGAAGAAGAAAATCCCTTCTTCAATCACATCACAGACGATTTGTTGGAGACATCAGTAACACTGGCTAATCTCTGGAAAGAGGAGTTTAGTATTTCTGAAAATCTCAAGACCAATGACTTGGTTTTTGTTCAGTTTTCTAAAGAAGGTATTGAACATTTCGCTTTCTTGCGAATTGCTCTACGTGAGACCTTGACCCACCTCAGTGGAGAAGTTGATAATCCAATCAAGCTAACTCAGAATAACTTGCCTGGATTTGGAACGGGGGCTGATGAGGCCTTGGTGGTTAATCTTCAAAGTCGCAAGTACCACCTCATCGAGAAACGTATCAAGTACAACGGGGCTTTCTTGAACTATTTTTCAGATAATCTCTTGAACGTTGCTCCTAAGATTTCACCCAAGAAATCCATCAAGGAACTGGAAAAAACGGCCCAGAGAATTGCAGAGTCCTTTAACACAGATGACTTCCAATTTCAATCCAAGGTCAAATCAGCGATTTTCAACAATCTGGAAGAAAGCAATGAACTGTCACCTGAAAAATTGGCTAATGACCTTTTTGATAACAATCTGACAGCTCGCTTGAGCTTTATCGACCAAGTCAAGGAGGCCGTACCAGAACCAGTCCAGTTTGATGAAATTGATGCCAGTCGTCAGCTCAAGAAATTTGAAAATCAAAAACTCTCCTTGTCAAATGGAATTGAGCTCATCGTTCCTAATAACGTCTATCAAGATGCGGAGTCTGTTGAGTTTATTCAAAATGACAATGGAACCTATTCTATCTTAATCAAAAATATTGAGGATATTCAAAGTAAATAATGTTTAAATTTATACGAAGAATGCTAGTGCTAGCAGTCTTCCTTTTTGCTGGTTATAAAGTTTACCGAGTTCACCAAGACGTCAAACAAGTCATGACTTATCAACCCATGGTTCGAGAAATCTTGAGTGAAAAAGATACTCCAGCAAATGAAGAGCTTGTGCTCGCTATGATTTATACCGAAACGAAGGGAAAAGAAGGGGATGTCATGCAGTCTAGTGAGTCTGCAAGTGGTTCAACCAACACTATCAATGATAATGCCTCTAGTATTCGTCAAGGTATTCAAACTCTAACAGATAACCTCTATCTGGCTCAGAGCAAGGGGGTAGATGTCTGGACCGCTGTTCAAGCCTATAATTTTGGACCTGCCTATATCGACTTTATCGCTCAGAATGGCAAGAAAAATACGCTAGCACTGGCCAAGCGTTATTCCCGTGATACTGTTGCCCCAATCCTTGGCAATACCACTGGAAAGACCTATAGTTATATTCACCCTATTTCTATCTTTCACGGAGCTGAACTCTATGTAAATGGTGGAAACTATTACTATTCTAGACAGGTACAACTAAATCTTTACATCATAAAATGTTTCACTTTCTTTTCAACATCTAGCTAGACCAGGTGTTTTTTGCTATAAGTTTTCTTTAAGATTGTTTTATTAATCTAGAAAGGTAAAGGAGGGAATATCCCATGAGAAAGAAATTCTTTCTAACAAGTGCTGCAGTATTGTGGGCTGCAACAGCTATGACAAGCGTCCACGCAGCAACCGATGTTCAAAAAGTAATCGATGAAACCTATGTACAACCTGAATATGTTCTAGGTTCTTCTCTATCTGAAGACCAGAAAAATCAAACTCTTAGCAAACTTGGCTATGACGCTTCAAAAGACACCAAAGATATCAAAACAATGACACCGGATATCTATTCGAAAATTATGAATGTGGCTAATGATGCTAGTCTACAGCTCTATTCATCAGCCAAGATTCAAAAGCTGGGGGATAAGTCGCCTCTAGAAGTCAAGATTGAAACGCCTGAAAATATCACCAAGGTGACGCAGGATATGTACCGTAACGCAGCAGTGACGCTGGGAGTGGAGCATGCAAAAATCACAGTTGCAGCACCCATTCCAGTTACAGGAGAGAGCGCCCTAGCAGGGATTTACTACTCGTTAGAGGCCAATGGTGCCAAAGTACCGCAAGCCAATAAAGACTTGGCCCAAGAGGAGCTAAAAGCCTTATCCGATATTAATGCTGAAAACAAGGACAAATCAGGCTACGATGCCAATAAACTCAATGTCGCTTTGGCAGATATCAAGGCAGGAATCGCAAAGGCAAAAGAAGCCAAAGGCAATCTGACAGAAGAAGATGTCCGCAAAATCGTTGAAGACACGCTAAAAAACTACAAACTCGATCAGGTTATAACAGGAAACCAGGTCAATATCATCATCAATTTTGCACTCAACCTCTCAAAGAGTGACATTTTGAACAATGCTGATTTCACTAAAACCCTAAATGACCTCAAGGAAAGTATTGTTTCCCAAGCTGGAGATAGTTTTAAAAATATCAATCTCAACTTTGATGCCAATAAAGCGCTAGAAGACGGGGGCAACTTCTTTAGCTCCCTTTGGCAAGCGATTGTCAACTTCTTCAAGAGTTTTGGTGCTTAGGTCATTTCATGATATAATAGATGGTAACAGAAATGTTGCCGTCTTTTTTTGTCGGCCGATAGAAAGTGAAAAATATGTTAAAGAAAAATGATATTGTAGAAGTTGAAATTGTTGATTTGACTCATGAAGGTGCAGGGGTTGCTAAGATAGAAGGTTTGGTTTTCTTTGTAGAAAATGCTCTACCAACTGAGAAAATCCTCATGCGTGTCCTCAAAATCAATAAAAAGATTGGCTTTGGGAAAGTGGAAGAATACCTTATCCAGTCACCACACCGTAATCAAGATCTAGATCTGGCTTACCTGCGTTCAGGAATTGCGGATCTAGGTCACCTTGCCTATCCAGAGCAGCTCAAGTTTAAAACCAAGCAAGTCAAAGACAGTCTCTACAAGATTGCTGGTATTACAGAAGTAGAGGTCGCTGAAACGCTCGGCATGGAACATCCGGTCAAGTATCGAAATAAGGCACAGGTGCCCGTTCGTCGAGTGAATGGTATCTTGGAAACTGGCTTTTTCCGTAAGAATTCGCACGACCTCATGCCCCTTGAAGATTTCTTTATCCAGGATCCTGTCATTGACCAAGTCATAGTAGCCCTTCGAGATTTGCTTCGTCGTTTTGATTTAAAACCTTATGACGAAAAGGAACAGTCTGGCTTGATTCGAAATCTTGTGGTGCGTCGCGGGCACTATTCCGGACAAATCATGGTTATCTTAGTGACTACACGTCCTAAAATTTTCCGAGTGGAACAGTTGATTGAACAACTTATCAAGCAGTTCCCAGAGATTGTGTCTGTCATGCAAAATATCAACGACCGAAATACCAATGCGATTTTCGGCAAGGAGTGGAAGACTCTTTATGGTCAAGACTATATTACGGACCAGATGTTGGGAAATGACTTTCAAATATCTGGGCCAGCCTTTTACCAGGTCAATACAGAAATGGCAGAGAAACTTTATCAAACAGCTATTGACTTTGCGGAGTTAAGAGAAGATGATGTGGTGATTGACGCTTATTCTGGTATTGGAACGATTGGATTGTCCGTTGCCAAGCATGTTAAAGAAGTCTATGGAGTTGAGGTCATCCCAGAAGCAGTTGAGAATAGCCAGAAGAATGCTCAACTCAACAATATTTCAAACGCCCACTATGTCTGTGACACAGCAGAAAATGCCATGAAGAATTGGCTCAAGGAAGGTATTCAACCAAGTGTTATATTAGTGGACCCACCGAGAAAAGGACTCACTGAAAGCTTTATCAAGGCAAGCGCTCAAACAGGAGCAGACCGCATCGCTTATATTTCATGTAATGTGGCAACCATGGCGCGTGATATCAAACTCTACCAAGAATTAGGCTATGAATTGAAGAAAGTCCAGCCGGTGGACTTATTCCCACAGACGCATCACGTCGAGTGTGTAAGTTTGTTAGAGAAACGAAGCTAAACATCTCGCTTTTACATTTCAAGGCGAGATGCTTCAAAGCTCCACTGAAGCTTTGAACTCCCCTTACCTTTTGAGTCCCACAAACGCATCATGTTGAGGTGGTATCACTGCTTGTACAAGCTGAGGCATCAGCGAAGTAGGAGTAGATGCTCCGCCCATGGGATAGGATTCGTAGAATGAGGAGGGAAACCGACGAAATGATACGGTAAGTCCGAACCGCTGAGTGCATGGCTCTGCTCTTCCGATCTGAGACAGTCGAAAAGTAGAAGGGGATGGTATTGGTATCAATCAATGAGTAACAAAGTAACAGCATGATTCGAAACATTTGCTTGTAATTTGCGGAGGAACATCAATATGGATGGAATAACAAAAGATTCTATAAAAACGGCTAAATTAATAAAACAATTATGGTCCCAATTGACCGTTAAAGAAGCTTTTGATGAAGTAAAAAAATATACGAATGGCAAAAATACTGCAATCTTTACTGAAGTTGAAGGTGACACAATTGTAGGTCTAGCACTATGTTCACTCAGATTTGATTATGTTGAAGGTTGTAAATATAGTCCTGTTGGATTCTTAGAAGGGATTATTGTCGACGAGGAATATCGTTTAAAGAATATTGCTAAAAATCTCTGTACAAAATGTGAGGAATGGGCGAAAAATAAAGGATGTAAGGAATTTGCAAGTGACTGTACTTTAACGAATACGGATTCTATAAGATTTCATCTCAATATTGGATTTCAGGAGGCAAATAGAATTATTCACTTTAAGAAGAAATTATAATTTAGAAACGTGAATAAACTTGTTTAAATTTTATGTCTCTTTAGAAAGTGTGTTAACTTGAAAGAACAAATTTTTTTGATGGGTGGGAATCCCCCAATAACGAAATATAGCATTGTTGATAAAATTGTATTATCAAGCAAGATTGAAAGAATTGTTATTTTTACAGTTTTTCGAGATAATTGGCAACCCTATATGAAAAAGTACACGGAAGTTTTCCAAAGTCAATTTCCTAATCTAAACACTGATTACTTACTTTTGGACACTGAGCAGATTGATTTTGATAGCTATTTAGATGCTGATCTAATCATCATTGGTGGAGGAAATACGGAAAAATATATAGCTACTTATGTCAATCAGGAGTTCAAAAATTATATCGATCATATGCTTAATAAAGGGGCAAAAGTTATAGGATTTTCTGCAGGAGCCCTATTATTAGGAGAAAAAGTCTATGTCTCACCTAATGATAATTCAGATCATCAGATAAAGATAAAAAATGGATTAGGACTCTTTAGTCAGTTTTTAATTAGTGTCCATTATGATTCCTGGAATGATAAAGCTAATAAGGATAGAGCAGAAGAACTCGTCAGTGTTCCCATAATTCCACTAAATGATCATTCCTGTCTTGTATTGGATAGACTTGGAAACATTATTGAGAAAATTGACTAGTTTTAATCATGCGAATCTGAATCTACGAAACTAAAGTATTGACGAAATAAATAGTGAAAAGCCTTGATTGTAAGGCTTTTTTGTGTTTTTATGATAGAATATAGGTAGTTATAATCGATAGCAACTAAGAAGCAGTAAAAATATTATTCATAAAATAATCAAGATTAGGAAGGAAAAAATGACAGAAATTGATAAAAGGAATTTAAAAAATTATCTTTGTTTTACATTTGGAATTACTTATATATCTTGGGGGCTTCTTGCCATATTTACACAATCTTATATTTTGGGATTAGAGACATTTATAGGAAGAATATTACATATAGTTGGTGCACTTGGACCAGCTATTGCAAGTGGCTTTTATTTAAAAAGTAATAATATAAAATTTAAACATTTTTTATTTAATAAGATAGAAAATAGCAGTATTTATTTCATTTATCATATGTTAGCAATTTTGATACTATTTTCTGTATCTTCCTTAGAATTAAACGGAGTATCAATTTATCTGATGCCATTATTCTTTATACAACTAATTTTTTTTGGTGGTGGACATGAAGAATTAGGATGGAGAGGAATATTACAACCATTACTTGATAAAAAATATACTTATTGGCAATCTAATTTGATTGTAGGATCAATTTGGGGAATATGGCATCTGCCTTTATGGTTTATAGTTGGAGAAAGTCATCAAGAATTTCCTTTTATTTTATTTTTTATATATACATTATTTTTAAGTTTTGTTTTAGGGCTTCTTTACCGTCAAACGAAATCTGTGGGATACTGTGTATTATTTCATGCGTTCGCAAATTTGTTAAATCTCTATTTTGTGTTAAAAATTAATGTTATTTTTATTATCATTTTTATTGGTTATTTGATTTATACGATATTGGCGAGTAATAGAATTAGTAAGGAAAAGTAATTTTAACTTTAGATTAGTATATTAATTATTGAAAGTAACGTATGGTCATTCTAGATAATCAATGTTAGAGACTTTTCTATTTGATGAGGCATCACTGCTTGTTCAAACTGATTTAACAAGTATTTATCTAGTGAAAGTCCTACAGTAAGGAGTTTAAACATGAAATTCCATGAATTTGGTGATAAGAATTTGCCTCCTATTTTACTGATACATGGTGGTGGTAGTTCTTGGTGGAATTATCTTCGTCAAGCACGAATCTTGTCAAAAGAATACCGTATTATTCTACCAACTTTGAATGGCCACGGCGAGGAATATCAACTTGATTATGTTTCTACTGAAGATTCTGCTTTGGAGATTCTAGACTATATCAAAGCAAACTGTGATGGGAAATTGTTTGCAATCGGTGGTGTTTCACTTGGTGGTCAAATTGCCATGGAGCTTTTGTCTTTAGACAGTGAAATTGCTAAGAAGGCCATCATAGACGGAAGCCTCTGTATTCCTCAACCAAGGTTAGCTAAAATCAGCATCTTTCTAGTGTCTCTATTTGGTAAGTTGATGTTCAATAAATTCTCTTGCAAACTTCAGTTAAGCATGATGAACAAACTCTATCCTAAACTGACTTATCCAGAGGATTTGCCAAGGACGCCTGTCAAAACATTGGTGACCATTTACAAAAGCTATATGGGATGTTACAAGCTGAAAAATATGATTTCTGCTAGCAAGGCACAGGTTCTGTATATCTATGGTGAAAAAGAATTGAACTGTGTGAAAGAATCAGCGAAATTATTTCATCAGTTACATTCAAATACAATTTTGTATGAAGCAAAGGGCTATAACCACGGCTATTTATCAGCTTACTTGCCTTATGAGTGGATTGATTTGGTGGTGCCATTTTTAAAGAGTGATTCATTAGAAATGTGTAATGAATCTGATATGCCATAAGGAGGAATACCATGCTAGGGGCAATTATTGGAGACATTGTAGGTTCTGTTTACGAATGAAACAATATCAAAACGAAGGATTTTCCTTTATTTTGTGAGGAATGTTTCTCTCTGATGATACGGTAAGTTCGAACCGCTGAGTGTGTGAGTTTGTTAGTGAAACGTAGTTAATTCTCAAAATAAAGAAACTAAAACTCCATTATTTTGAGATGACAGCCTAAATTGGCTTTAAGGAGGTGTTATATTGACAGAAAGCAGACCTATGTTTGAAAAAATCTCATCCTTTGATGAGTTTAGTAAATACTATTGGTATCGGGAAGAACTTTCACAGATATGCAAGTCATTAGGGCTTGAATATAGAGGGACAAAACAGGAACTTAATGATATTATTGAGCAGTACTTTAAGGGGATTTTGATTAAAAAATCATCAGTAAAAAACAAAAAGAAAAGAGTAGAAGTCCTTACCTTAAATACGCCCTTGCTTGAATGTGGATTCTCCTTTAATGTACACTTTAGAGAATATTTCTCAAATTTAACAGATGTTTCGCCCTTTAAGTTTACTGCCGATATGGCGACTGCTTGGAGAAAAGTAAAAAGAGAAAATGATTTGAGTTTTACAATCCAAGATATGCTAAAAGTTTATTATGGAAATTCAGATTATGCCAAGTATGATCATTCGGTTTGTCAATGGAATCAATTTCTAAAGGATTTCTGTGCAGACGAAAATAGTGGCAATTATTCGAATAAACTAAAAGTAGCTTCTATTCTTTGGAAAGAAGTTAGAAATTCAAGTAATGAAAAAATTTATTCAAAAAATCTTTTGACCGAATATGCTGATAAAATAAAAGAGTATGGCAAGGTAGTTCAATAGAAGTGCCTTTGTTTTGAAAATCTGAATTTTTAACTAGCTATTATACATGTCTTGTTTTATAATTTAGAGGATTTAAAACCTTTTGATTTGTTTGCTGCTGACTTAGCTGAATTAAAGCAGTATCTAAGTTTAAAATAAGCGACAATCATTTTAAGCAATTTTGAGCAAGTCAAGGATATTTTTTCTGAAGACGGAGTAAGTAGTGAGCTAGTGTAAATTTACACACATCTATTTGTCCTTTAAAACGGATTTATATAATAAAAAAATATGGAGGGTATTTTATGATACAAGTAACTGATTTTATTAATAAAGTAAATATTACAGATAGTGATAATGTCAATTGTGAATTTGAAGTACGTAAAAAGGCAATGGATTTTTATAAAAAGTATCCTTATTATGAGAAAGATGATTGGGAGATTATTAAGTTTCAAAACTCAGTTAATAAATATAATAAATTAAAGAATGATAAAGAGATTGAAGCATATAAAGAAAAATCAGAATCAGAATATAAGGGAGCTCATTTACTTGTCAATAAATCGAAAGGTATAGCACTTACGGCTGATATCCTTACTTCAATTAGGTTACCTTGTGAAAGAATTGCAAAAGTTGAAACTTGCTTAAGAGGTGGTAAAGAGATAAAAGACGGGATATTAAAAGATTATATAGAAATACCACATGATTTGCAACCTTATTTTAAAGCTTTTGCTATTGTTTACTATTGGTGTGGAAATATGATGCCAGTGGTGGAAAGTTTCATCCCTGGAAGTTATGGAGCAGATAACTGGCTTTGGAAAATGAATATAATAATTAATTGTCATAAAGGTGGTCCCCATCAAAACTGGAGGAATTGGATTAAAGAAAACTGGGGAGAAAATCTAAACAAATTCATCACAGATTACTATTTTGAAGATTGTTTTGAAAAGAATACTTTAAACATTAAGTATATTGTACGAGAATCTGATCCAAATCTTCATCCAGCTAATTGTATACCGAACATTTCTTCACTAAACAATGAGAATATGATAAATCTTCAAAAAAATAATAATAAATTAGCAAAAGAATTTTTAATCAATCATGTAAAAGTGATTATTCAAAGAAGTTACCGAATCGAGAATAAATTTCATGGGGATTGGAAGAAGAAAGAGAAGGATGAGGTAAAAGAAATTTTTAAAGAGATTTTCGCGCAAGCTGGATTTAATGGCAAACAGATTAATAAAATGCTTTCTTTATTTTAGATAATCGTTAATATTCTAGCGCCAATCGTTTGATATTATCTGATAATCTTTACTTTAAACTATGTTTTATATGCTCGAAATTCACAGTAAACTCGTTGTCTATGTTTTTATAAATTAATGCCCAGTACGTCAAAGTTCTTTTTTCTGAGTTTTCATTATATAATAGCATTATATGTAATGAAATATATAGCAACTCTAACATTTCTATTTAAAATTCAAGGAGAAAATCAATGAAAAAAGCAATGTTAATTATTAACCCTACCTCTGGTGGGGAAAAGGCTTTGGATTATAAGGTTAAGCTGGAGAATAAGGCAAAAGATTATTTTGAGCATGTGGAAACCAAAATTACCGAAAAAGCGCTGGATGCGACACATTTTGCTGAGGAAGCGTCTCGTGAGCAGTACGATGCAGTGGTTGTTTTCGGTGGAGACGGGACTGTCAATGAAGTCATTTCGGGTATTGCTGAGAGAGACTACACTCCGAAGTTAGGGATTATCCCTGGCGGTACAGGCAACCTCATTACGAAACTGTTGGAAATCAATCAAGACATCGATGGCGCGATTGATGAACTCGATTTTAATTTAACCAATAAGATTGATATCGGTAAAGCAAATGACAATTATTTTGGTTATATCTTTAGTGTCGGTTCTCTGCCTGAGGCGATTCACAATGTGGAGATCGAGGACAAGACAAAATTCGGTATTTTAGCCTATGCTGTAAATACCATGAAGTCTGTGATGACGGATCAGGTCTTTAACATTAAGATTGAGACAGAAAATGGAAATTATGATGGTGAAGCAAGTCATGTTTTGGTCCTTTTGACAAATTACTTCGCTGATAAGAAAATCTTTGAAGAAAACAAGGACGGATATGCCAATATTTTGATTCTAAAAGATGCTTCAATATTCTCTAAATTATCTGTCATTCCAGATTTACTAAAAGGGGATGTTGTCGGAAATGATAATATTGAGTATATCAGAGCGCGTACTATTAAAATCTCTTCAGATAGTGAATTGGAGTCAGATGTTGACGGCGATAAGTCGGATAATTTACCTGTAGAGATTAAGGTGCTAGGCCAGCATATTGAAGTCTTTTCACAACCGAAAGAGTAGAAAGTAGAAGTTAGTTTGTCTTTCACTGTTAAAACTGGTTTCATATCAAAGATTGGAGGAGGAATGAATTCTCTATTTGATGAATTTCGAACAATTTGTTCTCATTTAAACCAAGTCGGAATCACTCCGACGCTCATGGGGTCTTTGGGTTTTGAATACCGTTCAAATGAAGAATGGGAGCCGTCTGACATTGACATTCATGTCTCTGGAGATCCTAGAGGCTGGGAAGCGCCTGATCATCTCAGGATTTATGACTGGGACAAGATATTGAAAGTGATGAATCTCTTAGGATATACCTTGGTAGATATTCACGAGCATGAATTCCAAAAAGATGGCGTGAGCGTTGAATTTGGAAGTATCAATTCATTACCAGATTTTGCAGGAGTTTCAGAATCAGATATAGAGTTGATTCATCTCGAGGACATCACGTTTCGTGTTCCAAGTTTAGAACAGTATTTAAGCATTTACAAAGCTTCTTCCCAAGATTCCTATCGAAATGACCACAATAACAATAAGGATTTTAAAAAGATAGAGTGGCTGGAAAGGCATTTGTAAATCATCATTCAGAAAGTAGTAGGTATTGAGACTTACTGCTTTTTTATTCTCAAAAACAATCCACTCGAAACTATGGACAAGCCTTGAAAATAAAATTTTAAAGTAGTATACTAGAATCACAATTATGAAAACGTTTGCGTCGCAAATAAACTCAAGTTAATTAGGAGACAAAACAGTGGAATTAACAGCAATTTACCATAGACCAGAGTCGGAGTATGCCTATCTTTATAAAGATAAGATAATGCACATGCGTATCCGGACTAAGAAAGATGATATTGAAAGCATCAACTTGCATTATGGAGACACTTTTATCTTTTTAGAGGACCACTATGAAGCAAACAAGGCGATGGTCAAAGTGACTTCTGATGCCTTATTTGATTACTGGCAAGTGGAAGTTACGGTTGGCTATGCGCGACTCCAATATCTCTTTGAACTCAAGGATAAGCAAGGTCAGAGTATTTTCTATGGCGATAAGGGATGTGTTGAAAATACGCGAGAAAACCTTCATTATGAAGGAAATGGCTTTAAAATTCCGTACATCCATGAGGTTGATGCTTGCCATGTTCCTGACTGGGTAGCAAATACAGTTTGGTATCAGATTTTCCCAGAACGTTTTGCTAATGGGAACCCTGGGATTTCATCTGAAGGTGCGCTAGCTTGGGATTTCTCTATCAAGCCAAAGACGAGCGATTTCTTTGGTGGTGATTTACAAGGCATTATTGACCATCTGGATTACTTGCAGGACTTGGGCATTACAGGTCTTTATCTCTGTCCGATTTTTGAATCCCCAAGCAATCACAAGTATAATACGACGGATTATTTCGAAATTGATCGTCATTTTGGAGATAAGGAAACCTTCCGTAAACTGGTGAAGGAGGCCCATCAGAGAGGCATGAAAATCATGCTGGATGCTGTTTTCAATCATATCGGGGATCAGTCTCCTCAGTGGCAGGATATTCTCAAGCATGGTGAAAAGTCGGAGTATAAAGACTGGTTCCATGTTCAAGAATTTCCCGTGACTAAGGATAAGCTGGGAAACCCTAGAAAACTCCCTTACCATACCTTTGCCTTTGCCAGCTATATGCCCAAGCTAAATACGGCCAATCCTCAAGTGAGGGACTATTTGTTGAGCGTTGCGACCTACTGGATTGAAGAGTTTGATATCGATGCTTGGCGACTGGATGTGGCAAATGAAGTAGACCACCAATTTTGGAGAGATTTCCGTAAGGCTGTTTTGGCTAAAAAGCCTGATCTTTATATTCTTGGAGAGGTCTGGCACACTTCACAGCCTTGGTTAAACGGCGATGAATTCCACGCAGTCATGAATTATCCTCTCTCCGACAGCATCAAGGATTATTTCTTGCGAGGGACTAAGAAGTCACCTCAATTCATCAATGAGATCAAAAGCCAGTCTATGTACTATAGACAACAGATTTCGGAAGTGATGTTCAATCTCTTGGATTCGCATGATACGGAGCGCATTTTGGCTACTGCCAAGGGAGATGTTCAACTCGTTAAGTCTGCCCTTGCTTGCCTCTTTCTACAAAGGGGGACACCGTGTTTCTACTATGGAACGGAGTTGGAGTTAGATGGAGGACCAGATCCAGATTGTCGTCGTGTCATGCCTTGGGAACGTGTTTCAGACAGTAATGACATGCTTAATTTTATGAAGAAATTGATTCAGCTTCGCAAGAGTGTCTCAGATATAATCCAGCACGGGACCTATAGACTGCAAGAAATCAAGCCAAATGTGGTATCTCTGGCATGGGATTATGATGGACAAAAAATCCAAGCTATTTTTAACCAATCAACTGAAAATTATCTTGTATATAGTGATGCTGTAGCGCTTTCTAGTCATTGTCAAGAATTGGAACAGCAACTGGTGATTTTGCCTAAAGGTTTTGTCATTCGATAAAGAATATGATTAAAAAGACTGTAATGAATGGGTGATTCGTGCAGTCTTTTTTTACTTGTCACAGATTATACTGCCATCGTCGGATTCACAGAGTTGATAGATGAATTTTTCTCCTCTGCCAAGACAAAATACGCTATAGAAAAAATCAGCATGCATTTTCAGTCTGATGATAAACCACGAATCCCAATGAAAATAGTAATTGCGTTTTCATTTCTCATTTTTATTGGAGTCTGGGATGGAAAGTGATGGGATATTAGGACTATGTATTTTTATGCTATACGAGGGGAGGAAAAATAGTAGCTAACCTGTCATTTTTAAGACGTAGTCTTTGTAGTTTTGCCAGCAATGGTATATAATTTATCCTAGAGTTATTTATAGATAGGAGAAGAATCATGGAATTAAAAGATTTTACTGAGAAAGAACAAGAGATGATTAAGCAAGGATTGACAACATCTGAGATTAGCGATAAGGAAACCGCTGCGAAAATCCTTGCCCTAGTACCTCAGGAATGGATCAAACGCATTCCCTTTTTCGTGCGAAAACACGCAACAACTCGGACAATAAAGCGTATTTCTATCGAACATCCAGAGCTCTACGCAGTTGCCAAGAGAAGTGGTGAGATTCCTGAGAAGGAAAGAGAAGAATTGCGCCAAATTCTGACAGATATTTTCCAAGAAAAAATGAACAAGCATAAGATTAAGTAGTTTTTAATCATTTACTTAATCTTATACTTGCTCGTATTAAAATGATACTATATTATTCCCACATACTGTGTTGAGCTCTAACACCATAACTATCTATGGAACCATCTGAATTGAACTTAGCTTCAATCCTGTATCTTTTCCAGAGGTCGTAATCTGCCGTTTGAATGGTTAGGATGTAGTTTGAGTCAGTCTCAGCGACATTGTAATCAGCAGGATTGACTTCAAAGATATCGATTAATTTTCTTGTTTGAAAATCTTGGAGCTTGAGATTTGCTAAACTGACATGATTGATAGAAATTCCCTGCAATTGATGGGCATCCTTAGGCGTTCTATAGTAGGTAATGACACAGTTTTTGAGTTGATCAGTATCTTTGCCAGTAGGAGTAAGGGTCATAAAACCATAGGACTGATCTTCACGCTTGATTTCGAGAAGCTGGCCGTAGTAGAAATGGTCGTTTTTTGGATTGGTGATAGGACTATTTGCACCTTTATCTTCGAAGGTGAAACCTTGCTCTAAAAGCTCGGAAGCCTTGGTCTCTCCGATAATGACTGTGGTATTTTGAATGGTGACTGGAACAGGTTGAGCTGGAAGACCACTCATCATGATGCAAAACATAAAAACATAACTCGTTAAAAAAGCTGTCCCGATAAAAGCGTTGGTTGATGCATAGACATGACTGTTACGAAAGTTTTTTCTTATAGCTAGTACAACCAATTTGCCGATACTTTTTAAAACCATACTAAAAAGCACAATGAAAAATTGTTTTTTCAAACATTCATAAAATGCTTGTAGAAAGCTATTACCATGATAGTAGAAGCCAGCCAATACGAGTAGATTTACGATTAGATAGATCAACAAGAACCAATGAATCTCTTTAAGGGCATTAGCATCAGTGATTTCTTCATAGTCAACGTGAATTCTTCCTTGAATTGCATGCCCAAGTTTATAAATCCATTTGGGAATTTCCTTGCCTTTATTTACTGCGATTACAAGTCTGATATAGAGATAAATGGTAAAGGATAAGGATAGAAAGAAAAGAGCATAAAAAATCAAAACAACAGTAGTGAACATGGCTATTTCCCCTTTTTTCACCAATGAATACAGAACAATTTATTAGCTCCATTATAGCACTTTCTTGGGAAACAGAGCTAAAAATATCAGCAATATTCTTAAAGATAAAAAGATGGGAATGATTGCCATTTATGCTATACCGATTGTACGGATAGAAGGTAGTCCTTTCTTAATAATCGTTTTATTAGTCGGGAATTTGCTTTTAATGAGAAAGATAAGATTTGAAAGAGAACATAAAGGAGTAGAGAGCCATGGGTAGAACGGTGATTATAGGTACTTTAATAGCTTTTGCAATTTTTAATCTGCTACTCGGTCTGGGCTTTTATCTCTTTCTAAAAAAGAGGAAAGAGAATGGACAGTCATTGTACGAAACTCCTGTAAATCAACAAACTCGAACAGAAAAACGGGGTTTAGGCGAGATTTTGGTCTACCTGACACTGATTGCCATCGCAGGGATCTTTGCCTTTCAGACCTTAAATAGAGGCGGTGTGGGGAATTCTATTTTAGCCAAAATGATCCTCCTACCTGCTCTAATGGCCCTTTTCAATGCAAGAAAACGAACTGGGAAGTCTATGCTTGCCCTCCTTATAACCTTCCTTGTCTTTCTATTAGGAGTCATGTTTAATCTCACGATTGGTTTGCCACCTCAAGCACCGATTTTGCAAATTAATGAAAGTAAAATCATTTTAGCTGAAACTAAATCCAGTGAGCTGATGGACGCTGGATTTGACATCTATGTAAGACAGGGCGATGGTGGTAGCGACTATGAAGACCTCCTGACAAATAACAGTTTCCAAAAGTATCCTGGAGATAAAACAGTTACCATCGAAAAAGGCTTCAGGCTTGATAGCAATGCTGTTCCTTATGCTCCCTACCTCCTAGCAAAAGATGGCATAGTACTGGGCAGTATTTCCTTTTACGGTGCTGAGGACCATGATGTGGCTATGGAAGATTCTAAGGTTATTCAGGTTCGATTTAACAAGGACAGTATTGAGGCAGCGAAAAAACATTCTATTACTTTCAAATTAAATGAACTTGACTTGACTACACGACTGAAAGTTTCTCTTGTTCAAGAAACTTTAAAGAAGCATCTATGGTCAATTCCACCATCAAATACAAGTGATGTCACTCAACTATGGTATGGATTAAAGTGGTCCAGCAACAGTGATTCGCTATTTTGGAATGAGTACTATGGTCTCATCCGCCTAGATGAAAATTATATGATGACTGATTTTGAACTAGCTGTTCAAGTAGCACGAGATAAGTAGATAAGATTTTGAATAACTGACTATACTTACGATTCAACAAAGGAACTAATCAATTTAGTTCCTGTTTTTGTTTTTTGATTTCAATTTTAAACGGTTTCTTTTTATTGTTGAGTAATATTTCACGAACAAAAAAAAGAAATTGTTTAAAAAAGTTTCACAAAATCCTTTACAAGCTCTTATAAACATGGTATAGTTATAAGGCTTAGAAAATGAGATGATGTTTTCTAGCAAATATAAACCCGAGTAAAAAATGCCTACGGACAGGCAGGGTTGAATGCCGAAGCGTGGTTGAAAAGCCACATTATTGATAGGGTTAAAAGCCTACTTTTATAAGTTGATGTTAGGATATTTGTCCTAATTCATAAATTTTTAGTGTGGTGAAAGCACACGTCATCTTGTGAAACGATCAATAAAGTACGTAATATTTGCTACTAGAGAGTTAGGAAACATCGGGAACAGACATACTCAACAGAAACCAAAATACACACGTCAGAAGATTGCAGAGCAGGTGAAAACCTGCTCTTTTTTCATAAGTCAACCTTTAGTCGCCTTTATCTTCTTGAGGTGCTAAAAATACGGTAAAGGAGTATGTCTTGAAGAAGTTAGATCAAAACCAAGCCCCAATTTACGAGGCCTTGGTCAAACTACGCAAGAAAAGGATTGCCCCCTTTGATGTGCCAGGTCACAAGCGTGGACGGGGAAATCCAGAACTTGTCGAACTGTTAGGAGAAAAATGTGTTGGCATTGATGTCAATTCTATGAAACCTTTGGATAATCTAGGTCATCCCATTTCGATTATTCGGGATGCAGAGGAGCTGGCAGCGGATGCTTTTGGAGCGGCACATGCCTTTCTCATGATTGGAGGAACAACCTCATCGGTGCAGACTATGATTCTTTCCACCTGCAAGGCAGGAGATAAGATTATTCTACCGAGAAATGTCCATAAATCTGCCATCAATGCGCTGGTTCTATGTGGTGCCATTCCCATCTATATCGAGATGAGTGTAGATCCTAAAATCGGCATCGCTTTAGGTCTTGAAAATGACCGTGTTGCGCAGGCAATTAAGGAGAATCCAGATTCCAAGGCCATTTTGATTAACAATCCTACTTACTATGGGATTTGTTCAGACCTCAAGGGTTTAACGGAAATGGCTCACGAAGCTGGCATGATGGTTTTAGTAGATGAAGCCCATGGAGCGCATTTGCATTTCACAGATAAACTACCAATATCCGCTATGGATGCAGGAGCTGATATGGCGGCTGTCTCTATGCATAAGTCTGGTGGGAGTTTGACTCAGAGCTCCATCCTTCTTATCGGGGCGCAGATGAATCCTGAGTACGTTCGTCAGATCATCAACCTGACCCAGTCTACATCTGCCTCTTACCTACTTATGGCTAGTTTGGATATTTCTCGTCGCAACTTAGCCCTTCGTGGGAAAGAGTCTTTTGAGAAAGTCATTGAGCTCTCCGAGTACGCTCGTCGTGAAATAAATGCCATAGGTGGCTACTATGCCTACTCAAAAGAGATCATAGACGGTGTGTCGGTTTGTGATTTTGATGTGACCAAGCTGTCCATTTATACTCAGGGTATTGGCTTAACAGGTATAGAGGTATATGATCTCCTGCGAGATGAATACGACATTCAGATTGAATTTGGGGATATTGGCAATATATTGGCCTACATTTCAATCGGTGACCGCATCCAAGACATTGAACGTTTAGTTGGTGCTTTAGCTGATATCAAGAGACTTTACTCACGAGATGGGAAGGACTTGATAGCAGGAGAATATATCCAACCGGAGTTAGTACTGTCTCCGCAGGAGGCCTTCTATTCAGAGAGAAGAAGTTTAACCTTGGATGAGTCAGTTGGACAGGTCTGTGGGGAATTTGTCATGTGTTATCCTCCAGGGATTCCTATCTTGGCTCCAGGTGAACGCATTACACGAGAAATTGTAGACTATATCCAATTTGCCAAAGAACGTGGTTGCTCCCTCCAAGGGACGGAAGATCCAGGGGTCAACTATATCAACGTCATTAAGAGAAAGGAGAACTAGATGGATTTATGGTTTTCTGAAGTTCATACTCCAGATGTGAAATTGTCCCTGAGAACTGCCAAACAACTCTACGCTGGGAAAAGTGAATGGCAGGATATCGAAGTCTTGGATACGCCAGCTTTTGGGAAAATATTAATCTTAAATGGGCATGTCTTGTTTTCAGATGCAGATGATTTTGTCTACAACGAAATGACGGTCCACGTTCCCATGGCTGTCCACCCAAATCCAAAGAAAGTCTTGGTTATTGGGGGTGGTGACGGTGGTGTTGCCCAAGTATTAACCCTCTATCCTGAACTGGAGCAAATCGATATTGTGGAACCGGATGAGATGCTGGTTGAAGTCTGTCGTGAGTATTTCCCAGACTTTGCTGCGGGGCTAGATGATCCTCGTGTTACCATTTATTATCAAAATGGGCTACGCTTTTTGAGAAATTGCGAAGATGACTATGATATTATCATCAACGATGCGACAGATCCCTTTGGACATACGGAAGGGCTCTTTACCAAGGAATTTTACGGTAATAGTTATCGAGCTCTGAAGGAAGACGGCATCATGATCTATCAGCATGGGAGTCCCTTCTTTGACGAGGATGAGTCAGCTTGCCGAAGCATGCATCGCAAGGTCAATCAAGCCTTTCCAATCAGCCGGGTTTATCAGGCCCATATCCCAACCAGTCCAGCGGGCTATTGGTTGTTTGGATTTGCATCGAAAAAATACCACCCTGTCAAAGATTTTGACAAGGAAGGCTGGAAAAAACGTCAGCTTTTCACAGAATACTACACTGCAAACTTACACGTGGGAGCCTTTATGTTGCCCAAGTACGTAGAAGACATTTTAGAAGAAGAGGAAGGGAAAAAATGAGTCGTTTATTAGTTATTGGATGTGGGGGCGTTGCCCAAGTTGCTATTTCAAAGATTTGTCAAGATAGCGAAACATTTACAGAAATTATGATTGCTAGCCGTACCAAGTCAAAATGTGATGACTTAAAGGCTAAATTAGAAGGCAAAACAAGTACTAAGATTGAGACAGCTGCTCTTGATGCCGACAAGGTAGAAGAAGTGATTGCCTTAATTGAAAGCTACAAACCAGAAGCTGTTTTGAACGTAGCACTACCATACCAAGACTTGAGCATTATGGATGCTTGTTTGGCGACTGGAGTCCACTATATCGACACTGCCAACTATGAGGCTGAGGACACAGAAGACCCAGAATGGCGTGCTATCTATGAAAAACGCTGCAAGGAACTTGGTTTTACAGCCTACTTTGACTACTCATGGCAATGGGCTTATCAAGAAAAATTCAAAAAAGCAGGCTTGACAGCTCTTCTTGGATCTGGTTTTGACCCAGGTGTAACCAGCGTCTTTTCAGCTTATGCACTCAAACATTATTTTGATGAAATCCACTATATCGATATTTTAGACTGTAATGGTGGTGACCACGGTTATCCGTTTGCAACTAACTTTAACCCAGAAATCAACCTCCGAGAGGTTTCTGCACCAGGTTCTTACTGGGAAGATGGAAAATGGGTCGAAGTCGAAGCTATGTCTATCAAGCGTGAGTATGATTTCCCTCAGGTTGGACAAAAAGACATGTATCTCCTTCACCATGAAGAAATTGAATCATTGGCGAAAAACATTCCTGGAGTCAAACGGATTCGTTTCTTTATGACTTTTGGTCAATCTTATCTAACGCATATGAAATGCTTGGAAAACGTTGGTCTTCTTCGTACGGATGCTATTAACTTTAATGGACAAGAAATTGTGCCAATCCAATTCTTGAAAGCCTTGCTTCCAGACCCAGCCAGCCTTGGCCCACGTACAGTTGGAAAAACCAATATCGGCTGTATCTTTACAGGTGTCAAAGACGGTGTTGAAAAGACCATCTATATCTACAATGTTTGTGATCATCAGGAATGTTACGCAGAAGTTGGTTCACAAGCAATTTCTTACACAACAGGCGTTCCAGCCATGATTGGGACCAAATTAGTGATGAACGGAACTTGGAAACAACCTGGAGTTTACAACCTTGAAGAATTGGATCCAGATCCATTCATGGAAGCTTTGAATGAGTACGGCTTGCCTTGGGTTGTGGTAGAAAACCCGCAAATGGTGGACTAATGAAGTTAGAACAAGTACCCACACCAGCTTATGTCATTGACTTGGCCAAGTTAGAAGCCAACTGCCGTATTTTACAGCAAGTTCAGGAAGAAGCCGGTTGCAAGGTTTTACTGGCCCAGAAGGCTTATTCCCTCTATAAAACCTATCCCTTGATTAGTCAGTATCTGTCAGGTACGACGGCTAGTGGACTCTATGAAGCGAAGCTTGCTAGAGAAGAATTCCCGGGGGAAGTCCATGTCTTTGCACCTGCTTTCAAGGAATCAGATATGGAAGAGCTACTGCAAATATCAGATCATATCGTCTTCAACTCAGAGGGACAGTTGCGTAAACATGGTGCTCGTTGTCGAGCGGCTGGTATCAGTGTCGGTTTGCGTATCAATCCTCAATGTTCAACCCAAGGAGATCACGCACTCTATGACCCTTGTGCACCAGGTTCTCGGTTTGGAGTTACTTTAGAGAAGATACCGAGTGATTTGCTGGACTTAGTAGATGGTCTTCATTTTCACACACTTTGCGAGCAGGGGGCGGATGATTTAGAGACAACTTTGAAAGCTGTAGAAGAACAGTTTAGTCCCTACTTACATCAAGTAAAATGGCTCAATATGGGTGGAGGACACCACATAACGAGAGAAGACTATGATGTGGATTTGCTGATTTCTGAAATCAAGCGTATCCGAGAAACTTACAATCTTGAAGTCTATATCGAGCCGGGTGAAGCTATTGCGCTCAATGCGGGTTATCTAGCAACTGAGGTATTGGATATTGTCGAAAACGGTATGGAAATCTTGGTTTTAGACGCCTCTGCGACCTGCCATATGCCTGACGTACTTGAGATGCCCTATCGTCCACCTTTGAGAAATGGCTTTGATGCAATGGAAAAATCCCATACTTATAGGCTTTCTTCTAATACCTGTCTGACGGGCGACGTGATTGGAGATTATAGCTTTGGAAATCCAGTCCAAATCGGTGATAGACTTTATTTCGAGGACATGGCAATCTACTCCTTTGTCAAAAATAATACTTTTAACGGTATTGGCTTGCCAAGTCTCTATCTCATGGACGAACAAGGGGACTGCAGTTTAGTCAAAGTCTTCAGCTATCAAGACTTTAAAGGGAGATTATCATAATGAACAGTCCAAAAAAATTAGGCTATCGTATGCCAGCAGAGTACGAACCTCATCATGGTACCCTCATGATATGGCCGACTCGACCAGGATCATGGCCCTTTCAAGGAAAGGCTGCCAAAAGAGCATTTACTCAGATTATCAAGACTATAGCAGAAGGGGAAAGGGTTTATCTTTTGGTAGAGCAGGACCATCTATCTGAAGCCCAATCCTATCTAGGAGACAAGGTCGTTTATCTAGATATTCCTACCAATGATGCCTGGGCGCGTGATACTGGTCCGACCATTCTCGTCAATGATAAAAGAGACAAGTTGGCAGTAGACTGGTCTTTCAATGCCTGGGGTGGTGCTGTAGATGGTCTCTACAAAGACTATGAAGCAGATGACCAAGTAGCTAGTCGTTTTGCTGAGACCTTGAAAATGCCTGTTTACAATGCTAAATCTTTTGTACTGGAAGGCGGCGCGATACACAGCGACGGTCAAGGAACCATTCTTGTGACTGAAAGCTGCTTACTCAGTCCTGGTCGTAATCCCCACCTCAGTAAAGAGGAAATCGAAAACACCTTATTAGAGAGCCTTGGCGCTGAAAAAGTTATTTGGCTACCTTATGGTATTTATCAGGACGAAACCAATGAACACGTTGACAATGTTGTTGCCTTTGTTGGTCCTGCAGAGCTTGTTCTAGCTTGGACAGACGACAAAAGCGATCCTCAGTATGCCATGTCTGCAGCCGACCTTGCCCTTTTAGAGAAGGAAACAGATGCGAAAGGTCACCCTTTCACTATTCATAAGCTTCCTATCCCAGCTATTCGTCAGGTTGTCTCTAAGGAGGATTTACCAGGCTATACCTATGAAGAAGGGGAAGAGGAGCGTTATGAGGGCGAACGTCTTGCGGCTTCCTATGTCAATTTTTATATTGCCAACAAGGCTGTCTTGGTACCACAGTTTGAGGATGTAAACGACCAAGTGGCCTTAGATATTCTCAGCAAGTGTTTCCTGGATCGTAAAGTTGTCGGAATTCCAGCCAGAGATATTCTCTTAGGTGGTGGCAATATCCACTGTATCACCCAACAAATCCCAGAATAGGAGAGAAAAATGAGAAATGTAAAAGTTGCAGCGATCCAGATGCAATGTGCTAAGGATGTGGCAACGAATATCCAAACAGCGGAACGTTTAGTTCGCCAAGCTGCAAAACAAGGCGCACAAATTATTCTCTTGCCCGAATTATTTGAACGTCCCTATTTCTGTCAGGAGCGTCAGTATGACTACTACCAGTATGCCCAGTCGGTGACAGAAAATACAGCCATTCAGCATTTTAAAGTGCTTGCTAAGGAACTACAGGTTGTTTTACCAATCAGTTTCTATGAAAAAGATGGCAATGTCTTGTATAACTCAATCGCCGTCATTGATGCTGATGGAGAAGTGCTGGGCGTTTATCGGAAGACCCACATACCAGATGACCATTATTATCAAGAAAAGTTTTATTTTACGCCAGGTAACACTGGTTTCAAGGTCTGGGATACTCGCTACGCTAAGATTGGGATTGGCATCTGTTGGGATCAATGGTTCCCTGAAACAGCGCGCTGTCTTGCGTTGAATGGGGCAGAATTACTCTTTTACCCAACAGCTATAGGTTCGGAACCGATTTTGGATACAGATAGTTGTGGTCACTGGCAACGTACTATGCAAGGACACGCAGCAGCGAATATTGTCCCAGTCGTTGCAGCCAATCGTTACGGTTTGGAAGAAGTTACTCCTAGTGAGGAAAATGGTGGACAGAGTTCCAGTCTTGACTTCTACGGTTCGTCCTTTATGACGGATGAAACAGGAGCTATTCTAGAGCGAGCTGAAAGGCAAGGTGAGGCTGTTCTGTTAGCAACTTATGACCTGGATAAGGGAGCAAGTGAACGCCTCAACTGGGGACTGTTTCGAGATAGAAGACCAGAAATGTACCAACGAATTACGTACTAGAAGGTAAATTTCATAATAAATTTTTGATATTCACGCCTGTCTTACAAAAATGTAAGATAGGCTTTTTAAATGTAAGATAGGTGTACGATTATACGCGGAAATGTATGCTATACTCTATGTAGATCAAAAAGAAAGAGGTTTATTATGAAAAAATGGAATGCAACGCAGTTGAAGTATCTGATGGCGGCAGTAATGGTTCTAGACCATATTCCGCATATTACCGGAATCGTTTCTCCTTTGTGGGAAGGTATCTTTCACGCCTTGACCCGTTGTGTGGGAGTTTGGTTTGTGTATATGGCTATGGAAGGCTTCATCCATACTCGAAATTTGAAAAACTACCTCATCCGTCTTTGGAGTTGGGCGCTTATCATGTTTGCTGGAAATAGTCTACTCAATGCCCTATTTGCATCCAAAGGAGTAATGGTCAATAATAATATTTTCTTTACTTTGGCCATCGGTGTCACCATGCTTTGGATTGGTTTTCCCAGAAAAGCGCTGGATAAAAAAGAGAAGTTGTGGCGTCGGATTGGGCTTGCTGGTCTCTTGATTTTCGGTTGTCTTTTTACTGAGGGTGGTATCACCATGCTACCATTTCTATTGATTAGTTACTCTTGTCAAAATCGCAAGGGCTTGCGAAATCTCCTATATGCCTTTCTGTGGGCCTTCTTGTTAGTGACTTCCATCCAAATATACGACACATGGTACCAAACACTGGAAATGATGCTTTACAATTCTGACTGGCTCTTTGTCACCGTCTTTCCTTTTATGGCCTTGTATAATGGACAGCGAGGAAAAGAAACTAGTTGGAGTAAATATTTCTTTTATATTTTCTACCCAGCTCATCTATGGATTATAACTTTGATTGCTTATTTGATTAAATAGCAAAAAAGCAAATAGCAGTAAATTCTGTCTATTTGCTTTTCTTTTTATAAACTTCCTGTGAAACTAAAATTCTAGTTCACGGTTAATATTACCAACAATCACATTCATTCGTAATCAGAAGTGTTTACGATAATTTTGATAGGTTATGGAAAATATTTTAAACGTTTTACTTTGGCAAAGATGTTCTCAACCTTGATTCTCTCTTTAGATAGCGCATGGTTATAGAATTTATCTTCAAGAGTTAGTTTCTCAAGTTTACTTTGATTTCTTCGGACTTTGACTCATTTTGAAGGCCTTCATATCGTTGCAATAGTTTACCGCAATATCCAAAGAAAAAATTCTCTCGTGGCTTGTTACAATCGCCTGAGCTTTCATAGCATGAAATTTCTTTTTACCAGAATAATTTGCTAGTTGTTTTTAGGACAATTGACTTTTACTTCCGTAACATCCAGAATCACCGTATCCTCAGAACTGAGAGGAGTTCTTGAAATCGTGAGACCATTTTGAATAAGAGTTGATTCAACCCACTACAGTTGACAAAGAGACAACAAAGAACTACCGATTGGTAATCCTAGTGCTGGTATCTTTATTTATTATCTAAAGAAAGACGACTTTCTTTAGACACATACATAATAACATCCCATAATATATTAGCCAAAATAAAACCTTTTAGTAAATAGTTTCCAAATTCAATTAAATACATTTTCTTTCCATCTGATTTATTTTGAAACGAAATCAACTGATTATTATAGTCATAATTATAATCTCTATGATCAATACTGTTTCTAATTTCATTGTCAAAAACAGAATCCATAATATCATTTGATTCATCATATTTATATATTTTAATCCGATTACCTACATTCCTGATTTTAGAATTGAACAATAATAAATCATTTCCAATATCCCCAGATATTTTTGAAAATTCAGAATTGAATTGTTCATGGAACTTCGAAATATCTTCACGATAGTAAATATTATTAATCAAAACTAATAAGACAACTAAATCTTTTAAATCTTCATAATTTTCTGAAAAAAATGATTTTAACGTTTCAAAATCTGTCTGTGCTATTCCTAAAGAAGTTTTTACGTCATCAACTTTCAAAGTACCTGCTAACTCATTTAAAATAATCGGCAAAATATAATTGTAATAATTCAAAAAATTAGAAGTCACAGTGAATAATTTCCGAGAAAAAAACAAATAATTAAATTCGAGAAAAGTAGATAATTTCTGAAATTCTTTGAATTTCTTTTTTCTTATGGATTCGACCTTTGATAAAAAATTATATCCTAAATTTTTATAATACTTGTTGTTACGTATTTCGTCATATAAAAAATCCTGCAAAAAACCTATCTTTTGATTCTCATTTTGATTTTTCAAATTTATATTAGAAATGTTAAGTAACTTTTTCTTTTTATATAAATATTTAGGAGACTTTTCATATAAATTCCAAAATGCTAAATAATCTTCCTCTCTAGAATATAATTTACATAAAAATCTTAACACAATCTCTTGTAATTCAGAAGTATCTATACCACTAATTGCATATTGCATATGCGGTGATAAATTCTCCATTTGATGTGTAACTCCCTCTGATTTCATAAACTTATCAGTGTAAAGTTCTGAAGATAACTGAATAACACTATTTACCTCATCGATTGCCAACTCATCCTCATTAACTTCAATACAATTTTTTAATTTAGCAATTGGTTTGCTATTCATTTTTTCGCTCGGACTAATTTGTGAATGTATTGATATCTCTCCACTACAAATTACCTTACACTCTGGGCATTCATAAGTAAATGGTATCCAGTTATAGTAACCTGCTTGCACTCTTATTCTCATTATACTATAACATGTTTTACATTTCACAAAAAAATTAGCATTCATAACATTATTACCCATCATATTTATATTATTTACTAAATTATATCAAAAAAATATAAGATAGGAAATATAATATTTTTAAGGCTTATATTTTACTTTGAAGACTAGGTAATAAGCTTCTTAGAGTTACTATGAGTCGATTAAGTGCCTAAAAAACAATTATGTATTTTTGATTTTATACAACTCTACTTTTAACAATCTTCACTACAAATCCTGCTATTGTCAAACATTAAAAGCAACATAGAAATCAGTAAAACCACGAATGCCGTTCGCTACTAAATCCTTTGTATAGAGATATCTTTCTGTAAAAAGAGGTAATTTCTATAGATTTATATAAAGACTAATCCACTGATGAGTCGGGTAAGAAATAAAACACCTGAAACTTTCATAAGCTGATAAAGAACAAACAAGTAATATCACTCCAATAGCTACAATAATCAAAAGAATTTGTTCCAACAATCTTATTCTCCTTTTGATTTATTTTTCTAACTTTAGTATAAGCTATAGAAATCAAAGAAAGCTCAAGTAATTCTAAAGAGTTTCTAAAGTTTTGTGATTCTTAAAAAACAAAAACCCAGTTGATATGAACTGGGCTTCTCAATTATAAAATATACTTCTCAATCGCGCGTGCAACGCCTTCTTCTTCGTTGCTAGCTGTAACGTCATTGGCTAAGGATTTGACATGGTCGCTGGCATTTCCCATAGCAATACCAAGCCCTGCAAACTGGAGCATTTCGATATCGTTATTGGCATCGCCCATGGCCATAATTTCTGAGGGCTCGATCTTCAAAATCGCTGCTAGTCGAGAAAGAGCAGTAGCCTTTGTCGTTCCAAGTGGCATTGCTTCGTAAATGACAGGCTGCGAACGAACGCCGCTAAATCGTTGGCAGAGCTCCTCAGCAAACCGCTGCTCAAAATCGTCTGTTTGCTCTTTGGTGCCTAAAAACATGCCCTGAAACATACGGTACTTACCACTGGCGGCTTCCTCAAGGGAAATTTCAGTTAGGTCTGAAAAGACTAGCTTGGCATCATTTTGAACAATTTCATTTGGCTTGCCACCGAGAACAAAATAATGTTTCTCATCAAAAAGAGTCAACTGGACGTCGCTTTTTTCTGCTAGGTCATAGAGGTATTCAATGTCAGCTGGACTGAGTTCTTGCCAGTCAACTAGACCCCAGTCACTGGTCTGGTGAGTTGAACAACCATTATTGACAATGACGTACTCATTCTGAAGGTCCAGTCCTAGTTTTTTATAGTAAGGAAGGACACCGAAAAGCGGGCGACCTGTACAGAGAACCAGTTTGACACCTTTCTCAATAGCTTGGTGAATGGCAGTAATGTGGGCTTGTGGGATTTCCTTGGCTTCATTGAGGAGGGTTCCATCCATATCCAAGGCTAGTAGTTTAATCATAAGACTTCCTTTTCTAGGTGTTTTGCTTTTATTATAGCATATAGACTATGAAATGTCTGACAGAATAGTAACATTTGACTTTCCTTTTCTTGAAAAAGAAAATAAAATCTTATATAATATGTATACTTAATATTCAAGGAGAAATAATGTCAAAGTATTATTTTAATTCAATTTACAAAAATGATGAAACAGAGTCTACAGGTCTTCTTTTCATCAAAGTTTACAACAAGTGGGAAAGCAATTTAAAAAGAGTCTTGAAATCGGTTGGCCTCACTTTGCCCCAATTTATTGTTTTGACTTCGCTCTTGTTTCTGACCAATAGAGAGGAATATGTAACGCAAGTTGATATTGCTCGGTTCACTGGTATGGATGTCATGACGGTTTCCCAGATTGTTAGACTATTGGAGAAGAAGGACTACATTAGACGTGATCAACATCCAAAGGATAGTCGGGCAAAACTGGTCTCAGTGACGAAGTCTGGCGCGGAGAAGGTCAATCAAGCTTTACCCTTAGTAGAAGGGATTGATGAAAAATTTTTTGAAAAACTTTCTAACGATAGAGAAAGTTTTAATCGCATGTTAGCAGTGTTGGAGGATAAAAATGCCTAGATATTGGGTCGGAGTTGTTTCAAAGAACCATGTTTTAAGAGGAGTTGAGGGAAATTTTTGTCAGGTCTGTCATGGAAAGGGCGGCCCCTTAAATCGTATGAAAAAAGGTGACTATCTTTTATACTATAGTCCAAAATACGATATGAATGGTCAAGATAAGTTACAGGCTTTTGTGGCCGTAGGTAAAATTATAGATGACAAAGCCTATCAAGTAGAGCAATTTGAAGGATTCTTTCCCTTTAGACGAAATGTCGAGTATTATCTACCAGTCAAGGATTGTTCCATAGAAATAGCCAGACAACATCCTGAATGGAGAGACTATACTTCTCGACTTCGTTATGGACATTTTGAAGTTTCCAAAGACTTTTTCCTCTATATCTTTCATCATATGAAAGTGGATGATGAAGTATGATTGATTTGCTAGTTAAATGATTATCAACAAGAATTTTGGATTTGGACTGTGAAGTGAACTTTGCTATAATAGAGTAAGAAACTTTGATAAACCAAACGAGGCAGAGATGAAAATACTTTATACTGATATTCGGACTTCTTTGACAGAAATCCTGACTAGAGAGGCGGAGGAGCTAGTTGCTGCTGGCAAGCGGGTTTTCTACATCGCCCCCAACTCTCTTTCATTTGAAAAGGAACGTGCTGTGCTGGAATGCTTGTCCCAGCAGGCTTCTTTTGCGATTACCGTTACGCGCTTTGCTCAGATGGCTCGTTACTTGGTCTTGAATGATTTGCCGACTAGAACTAGTCTAGATGACATCGGGCTTGGGATGGCTTTTTATAAGTGCCTTGCGGAACTCGATCCCAAGGACTTACGTGTTTATGGTGCAATTAAGCAGGATCCTCAATTTATCCAGCAGTTGGTTGAACTTTATCATGAGATGACGACTGCTCAGATGAGCTTTTTGGACTTAGAAAGTTTGACGGATGAGGACAAGAGAGCAGATTTACTCTTGATTTTTGAGAAAGTAACAGCCTATCTCAATCAAGGTCAGTTGGCTCAGGGAAGTCAGTTGTCCCATTTAATTGAGGCTATTGAGAATAGCAAGGTAAGTAGTGATTTCAGTCAGCTTGCCTTGGTTATCGACGGTTTTACTCGTTTTTCTGCTGAGGAAGAGCGTGTAGTGGATCTACTTCATCGAAAAGGTGCCGAGATTGTTATTGGGGCCTATGCAAGCAAGAAAGCCTATATCAGTCCGTTCTCTGAGGGGAATCTCTACCAAGCCAGTGTGGAATTTCTTCATCATTTGGGGGCAAAATACCAAACACCTGCTCAGGATCGTTCTCAGACTCATGAGAAAATAGATAGTTTTGACAAGGCATCTCGTTTGCTGGAGTCTTCTTATGATTTTTCAGAACTCGCTTTAGATGTCGATGAGAAGGACCGAGAAAACCTGCAAATCTGGTCCTGCTTGACGCAAAAAGAGGAGTTGGAGTTAGTAGCGCGTAGCATTCGTCAGAAATTACATGACCATCCAGAACTGAGTTACAATAATTTACGTATTCTCTTGGGTGATGTGGCTTCTTACCAGCTATCGTTGAAAACCATTTTTGACCAGTACCAGATTCCTTTCTATCTAGGTAGAAGTGAATCCATGGCCCACCACCCTTTGACTCAGTATGTCGAATCTATTTTGCGTTTGAAACGTTACCGTTTCCGTCAGGAGGATTTGATTAATCTCCTCAGAACTGGTCTGTATACTGACCTTAGCCAGGCTGATATTGATGCTTTTGAGCAATATCTCCGCTATCTTGGCATCAATGGCATGCCAGCTTTTCAGCAGACCTTCACAAAATCCCACCATGGAAAATTTGATTTGGAACACTTGAACGCCCTTCGTCTGCGAGTTTTGGCGCCACTTGAAACCTTATTTGCCAGTCGGAAGCAAAAGGCTGAAAATCTCTTGCAAAAGTGGAATACTTTTCTAAAAAATGCTGCTTTAAGCAAGCAGATGCAAGAATTGATAGCTACCATGGAAGCTCTTGAACAGGAAAGACAAGCCGAAGTTTGGAAGGCGTTCTGTCATGTTTTAGAACAATTTGCGACGGTTTTTGCCGATTCACAAGTTAGTCTAGAGGATTTCCTAGCCTTGCTCCACTCAGGGATGACTTTATCTCAGTATCGCACTATTCCAGCAACAGTAGACACTGTTCTGGTGCAGAGTTACGATTTGATCGCACCACTGACTGCTGACTTTGTCTACGCTATTGGGCTGTCTCAAGATCATTTACCAAAAATCGCGCAAAATACCAGTCTTTTGACAGACGAAGAAAGACAAAGTCTAAACCAAGCGACTGAAGAGGGAGCGCAATTACTGATTGCAAGTAGTGAAAACCTCAAGAAAAATCGCTATACCATGCTTTCCTTAGTCAATGCTGCTCGTAAGCAGTTGGTGTTATCCGCTCCAAGTCTCCTCAATGAAAATGAGAGCAAGGAATCGGCTTATCTTCAGGAACTGGTGAGTTTTGGATTTAGCCGGATAGAGAAAAAGATTCATCAAAAAAGTTTGTCTAAGGATGATATGGGTTCTTATCACAGTCTCTTGTCTAGTCTAGTGGCCTATCATCAGCAGGCAGGTTCTAGTGAAAATGAGCAAGATGTGACCTTTGTCAAGGTTCTAGCGCGTGTGATGGGGAAAAAACTTGATCAAAAAGGTCTTACAAATCCAGCACTCCCAACTAGTCCAAGCAGCAAGCCATTAGAGAAAGAGACCTTGCAGGCTCTCTATCCCGCTGACAAGGAGTTTTACCTGTCTACGTCTGGTTTGACGGAGTTTTACCGCAATGAATACAGTTATTTCCTCCGTTATGTCTTAGGTTTGCAGGAAGAATTGCGCCTACGTCCGGATGCTCGCAGTCACGGGAATTTCTTGCACCGTATTTTTGAACGTGCCTTGAAACTACCTGCTGAAAATCCGTTTGACCAACGACTGGAGCAAGCCATCAAGGAAACCAGCCAAGAACGCGAATTTGAAGCTATTTATCAAGAAAGTTTGGAAGCCCAGTTTACCAAGGAAGTCCTGCTTGATGTCGCTCGGACAACTGGTCACATCCTTCGTCATAATCCAGCCATTGAAACCATCCAAGAGGAAGCAACATTTGGTGGTAAAGATCAATCCTTTATTCAATTGGATAATGGTCGGAGTGTCCATGTGCGAGGCAAGGTTGACCGCATTGACCGCCTGAAAGCAGATGGTGCGCTAGGAGTGGTGGACTACAAGTCTAGTTTGACCCAGTTCCAGTTTCCGAATTTCTTTAATGGCCTCAATTCCCAACTGCCAACCTATCTTGCTGCCCTAAAAAGAGAAGGGGATCAGAACTTTTTTGGCGCTATGTACTTGGAAATGGCTGAACCCGTCCAATCTCTGCTGACCGTTAAGAGTTTGGCTGGAGCAGTAGCAGAAGCCAGCAAGTCTATGAAATACCAGGGACTCTTTTTAGAAAAAGAAAGCAGTCACTTGGGAGAGTTTTATAACAAAAACAAGGCTAATCAGCTGACAGATGAGGAATTTCAGCTCCTACTAGACTATAATGCCCATCTTTACAAGAAGGCAGCTGAGAAGATTTTAGAAGGCCATTTTGCCATTAATCCATACACAGAAAACGGCAGAAGTATTGCCCCATATGTTCAACAACATCAGGCTATTACTGGCTTTGAAGCTAATTACCACTTGGGTCAAGCTCGTTTCCTAGAGAAGTTAGACTTAGCTGATGGCAAGCGTCTGGTCGGAGAAAAACTCAAGCAAGCTTGGTTTGAGAAAATGAGAGAGGAGTTGAATCGATGAAGCCCATTTCCTTTTTAACTGAGGAAGAGATTCAAAAACTGCAAGAAGCAGAAGCGAGTTCGAACAAGGAACAAAAGAAAACAGCTGAGCAAATCGAAGCCATTTATACCGCAGGGCAAAATATCCTTGTTTCAGCGTCTGCTGGTTCAGGGAAGACCTTCGTTATGGCCGAGCGTATTCTGGATCAGTTAGCGCGTGGTGTGGAAATCAGCCAACTCTTTATCTCGACTTTTACAGTCAAGGCTGCTACAGAGCTTAAGGAACGTTTGGAGAAAAAAATCGGCCAACAAATCCAAGAAAGTAGCGATGTTGACCTTAAACAACACTTGGGTCGCCAGTTGGCGGACCTACCAAACGCTGCCATCGGAACCATGGACTCTTTCACACAAAAATTCCTTGGCAAGCATGGTTATCTGATTGATATCGCACCGACCTTCCGTATTCTGCAAAATGAAAGTGAACAGTTACTCTTAAAAAACGAAGTTTTTCATCAGGTTTTTGAAGAGCATTACCAAAATGAAAATAAAGAGAAATTTAGCCGTTTGGTGAAGAACTTTGCTGGGCGTGGCAAGGATGAACGTGGTCTGCGTCAGCAAGTCTACAAAATCTATGATTTTCTTCAATCCACCAGTAGCCCCCAAAAATGGCTGAACGAGTCTTTTCTCAAAGGGTTTGAAGAAGCTGACTTTGCAAATGAAAAAGACAAACTAACTGAGCAAATCAAGCAGGCGCTTTGGGACTTGGAAAGTTTCTTCCGTTATCATCTGGATAACGATGCCAAGGAGTTTCCCAAAGCTGCCTATTTAGAAGCTGTTCAACAGGTTTTGGATGAAATTAGCTCCTTAAATCAAGAGTCCGATAGTCAGGCTTATCAAGCAGTGCTTGCGCGTATTGTCGCCATCTCTAAGGAGAAAAACGGTCGGGCTCTAGCTAATTCTAGTCGTAAGGCCGATTTGAAGCCACTGGCTGATGCCTATAACGATGAGAGAAAGGCTCAGTTTGCTAAACTAGGACAACTGTCAGACCAGATAACCATTCTCGACTATCAAGAACGTTATCATGAAGCCACTTGGCAGCTAGCTAAAACCTTCCAAACCTTTATGAGTGATTTTGTGGAGGCTTATCGAGAACGTAAACGTCAGGAAAATGCCTTTGAATTTGCTGATATCAGTCATTTCACCATTGAAATTTTAGAGAATTTCCCACAAGTCCGCGAGGCTTATCAGGAACGATTCCATGAAGTCATGGTCGATGAGTATCAGGATACCAACCACATTCAAGAACGAATGCTGGAATTGCTGTCGAATGATCACAATCGCTTTATGGTGGGAGATATCAAGCAGTCCATCTACCGTTTCCGTCAGGCAGATCCTCAGATCTTCAATGAAAAATTCCAACGCTATGCGCAAAATCCTAAAGAGGGCAAGTTGATACTCCTCAAGGAAAATTTTCGTAGCAGTTCAGAAGTGCTGTCTGCAACCAATGATGTTTTTGCACGCCTTATGGACCAAGAGGTCGGTGAAATCAACTATGACAGCATGCACCAGCTTGTTTTTGCCAATACCAAACTGACTCCCAATCCAGACAACAAGGCAGAATTTCTCCTCTACGATAAGGACGATAGTGGGCAAGAAGAGGAAGAGAGTCAGGCAGATACGAAACTAACTGGTGAAATGCGCCTGGTTATCAAGGAAATCTTGAAGCTCCATCAAGAAAAAGGTGTTGCTTTTAAAGAAATAGCCCTTTTGACTTCCAGTCGTAGTCGAAATGACCAGATTCTCCTCGCCCTGTCTGAGTACGGAATTCCAGTTAAAACCGACGGTGAGCAAAACAACTACCTCCAATCCCTAGAAGTACAAGTCATGCTGGACACCCTGCGTGTCATTCACAATCCCCTGCAAGACTATGCCTTGGTAGCCCTTATGAAGTCTCCTATGTTTGGTTTTGATGAGGACGAGTTGGCACGCTTGTCCCTTCAGAAAAAAGAAGATAAGGTCCAAGAAAATCTCTATGAGAAACTGGTCAATGCTCAAAAACAGGCAACAAGTAAGAAAAACTTAATCCACACCGCTCTAGCTGAAAAACTAAGTCAGTTCATGGATATCTTGGATTCTTGGCGCTTATATACCAAAACTCACTCTCTCTATGACTTGATTTGGAAGATTTATAATGACCGTTTTTACTATGACTATGTTGGAGCCCTGCCAAACGGTCCAGCCAGACAGGCCAATCTCTACGCCCTAGCTCTGCGCGCTGACCAGTTTGAAAAGAGCAATTTCAAGGGATTGTCGCGTTTTATACGTATGATTGACCAAGTCCTAGAAGCCCAGCATGATCTTGCAAGCGTAGCCGTCGCACCGCCTAAAGATGCTGTGGAACTCATGACCATTCACAAGAGCAAAGGTCTAGAGTTTCCTTATGTCTTTATCCTCAATATGGATCAGGACTTCAACAAGCAAGACAGCATGTCAGACATCATTCTCAGCCGTCAAAATGGGCTTGGTGTCAAATACATTGCCAAGGTGGAAACAGGAGCAGTGGAAGCACACTATCCTAAAACCATTAAACTCTCTATTCCTAGCCTGACCTATACGCAGAATGAGAAAGAACTGCAACTGGCTAGCTATTCTGAACAGATGCGTCTGCTGTATGTTGCCATGACGAGAGCTGAGAAAAAGCTCTATCTTGTTGGCAAGGGTTCTCGTGAAAAGCTAGAAGCCAAGGAATACCCAGTAGCTGAGAGCGGAAAATTAGATAGCAATACCAGACTGCAAGCAAGAAATTTCCAAGATTGGATCTGGGCTATCAGCAAAGTATTTGTCAAGGACAATCTCAACTTTAGTTATCGTTTTGTTGACGAAGATCAGTTGACTAGAGAAGCTATCGGAGAACTGGAAAACAAGAGCCCTCTCCAAGATAGCTCTCAAGCAGACAACCGCCAGTCAGAAACCATCAAAGAAGCTCTGGAAATGCTGAAAGAGGTGGAAGTTTATAATAGTCTCCACCGCGCAGCCATTGAACTACCAAGTGTTCAAACCCCAAGCCAAATCAAGAAATTCTACGAACCCGTTATGGATATGGAAGGGGTAGAAATTGCTAACCAAACTCCATCACCGGAAAAGCGAATCAGCTTTGATTTACCAGATTTTTCAACTAAAGAAAAGATAACTGGAGCTGAGATTGGTAGTGCAACCCACGAACTCATGCAGAGAATGGACCTTAGTCAGCAACCAACACTTGCTAGCCTGACAGAAACTCTCAAACAAGTTCAAACGAGTCCAGCAGTCAGAGACAAGATCAATCTTTCTAAAATCCTAGCATTCTTTGACACACCACTTGGTCAGGAAATTCTTGCTAATACAGACCATCTTTATCGCGAGCAACCTTTCTCTATGCTCAAAAAAGATCAAGAGAGTCAGGAAGACTTTGTTGTTCGTGGGATCTTGGATGGCTATCTACTTTATGAGAATCGTATCGTTCTTTTCGACTACAAGACTGACCGTTACGATGAACCAAGTCAACTTATAGACCGCTATCGCGGCCAGTTAGCCTTATACGGAGAGGCTTTATCTAGAGCCTATTCGATTGAAAACATAGAAAAATACTTGATTTTGCTCGGCAAAGATGAGGTTCAAGTTGTAAAAGTATAATTTATACTCTTCGAAAATCAAATTCAAACCATGTCAGCTTCACCTTGCCGTATATAGGTGACTGACTTCGTCAGTTCTATCCACAACCTCAAAACCATGTTTTGAGCTGACTTCGTCAGTCTTATCTACAACCTCAAAGCAGTGCTTTGAGCAACCTGCGGCTAGCTTCCTAGTTTGCTTTTTGATTTTCATTGAGTATTAGAAAGGAGACCTCATGACACTTCCAGTTAGAAAATCCTTGCACGATGCGGTTTTACAGGCTTCAAAAGCCGATACTTGGGATCAAGCCACTAAGGAGTGGAATGAAGTTTCCTTGATTTTTAACGGTATCGGTCGTAGCAATTGTGTCTGCGGTAATGCTATCAAATACGCCTACGAACTCTTTAACGGAGTTACAGGACAACGTCTGTTTCCTATCGGAAGCGACTGTGTTCGCCATTTTCATCGTATTAGCCTCGATCAGCAACTAGAAGAGGAAGAAAAACTACTCAGAAAAGTTGAAAACCTAACCAGAAAGGCTCAGAAAAAGGAAAAAATCAAGGTTAATAAAAGCGATTTTGACGAACGACTTCTAAAATGGTTTTGGGAAAAAGGTGTTTTCAAAGCCAATCGTGGCAATCATTTTGCGCCTGAGAGAGACTATCAGCTCTTCCTAGAGGTCTTTCAAGGCGGAAGTTGGACCAAGGCAGATCCAAAGAAGAAGGCTCGTATGGAAGAAGTGCTGGAAAAGTGTATCAAACCTTTTTTACTTGGTAAGACAGATGACCAACTCTACCTTGTCAAACTAGGCAAGGAGAAAATCGACTACGAGCAGCATTTACGGATTCAAGCGGAGAAAGAACGCAAGAAAAGAGATAAAATCGCCAAGCAATACGCTGACAACCTCATTCTTGCCATGGGACCTGCCGAACGAGCCTATCAAGATTACTTTGGCTTTACAGAAACCTTGACCCAAGAAGAACGAATATGGGAGAAAATCCTCTTTGGTAAGAATAGAGAAGAACGGGCTATCAAGGCTAAACAAAACCAAAAGGAGCTGGAAAAGAATCAGCGAATTGCAGGTCAGGATCCTATTGAACGAAAGCAGAAGCAGACCTGGCTCCTTAATTCTTATTTTCGGGATTTACCTGATGAAAAAGCTAGATTTTCTCGACTCTTATTAGAATTTCGAAAAAGTGGAGAAGTACGCTTTTCAGATGAATACTTATCTGAGCATCTCATCGATTTTTTCTACAAGATGAAAGCCTTTGAGTTTGAAATCTCACCAGAACAAGTCCGCGATTTTCTAAAAGAATGCCTTCAGGCAGAACATTTATCATCTGCACAAGAAAGCTGGATTAGAGGAATTCTCCTCAATTGCCTTCACCCGTTTTTAGATAGATTGCTCATATAGAAAAAAATCCTACCTTGTTTATGCACGGTAGGATTTAAGTATCTCCAAAGATGTACTGGTAAAGTTGGACGACTTTCTGAAAACACTGCGTGTCCATCCTTGTTATTTTTTGAGCATGTCGCATCCGAAAATCAAAGGTATACAGTTGAAATGGATTGACAGCACCATCTACCTTATCCGACGAGACAGGAACGAGCAAGCCTTTTTCTGCCAAACGTTGTTGGCCATGAGTGATAGGACAGACAGCCACAAATCCAGTTTGCAAGGCATATTCTCTCCTAGAAACAACCAAGGCAGGGCGCCTTTTCTGGATTTCTCGACCAACTGATGGATCAAAATCCAGCCAAATGATATCCTGCTTTTCAGGAATATACTCAGATTTCGCTATCAAGTGACCTTACCCCTTCAAAATCATTTGTCATTCTCAAATCAGTAATTCCATCAAAAGGATCTTTTAGTTTTGGAGCTAAGACAATGACTCCGTCAATCCCTTTGTAGACAACCATTTCTTGACCTTCTGTCATCCCCAAATTCTTAGGAATCGTCACAGTGAGAGAGTTTCCCACCTTCCGAGTCTTTACTGTATTCATCGCTCTACCTCCACGAATTTGTATACACTAAGTATATACCCATCGGCAAAAAAAGTCAAGTAAATCGTTGCTGACATCAAGGATGTTTCACACGATTACTATTTATCATTTGTTATGGTCAAAGCCTGTGCAAAAGTTCCTAATTTATGATAGAATAGATAGTGAGATAGAAAACGTTTTTACTACGTTTTTTAGTCGGAAAGGGAAATTTATGGCTACAATTCAATGGTTTCCGGGCCACATGTCTAAGGCTCGACGACAAGTTCAGGAGAATTTAAAATTTGTTGATTTTGTGACGATTTTGGTGGATGCTCGGCTACCTTTATCTAGTCAAAATCCTATGTTAACCAAGATTGTGGGTGATAAACCTAAACTCTTGATTTTGAACAAGGCTGACCTAGCAGACCCAGCAATGACCAAAGAATGGCGTCAGTATTTTGAATCACAGGGAATCCAAACTCTGGCTATCAACTCCAAAGAGCAAGTAACTGTAAAAGTTGTGACAGATGCGGCTAAAAAGCTCATGGCTGATAAGATTGCACGCCAGAAGGAACGTGGTATCCAGATTGAAACCTTGCGGACCATGATTATCGGAATTCCAAATGCCGGCAAGTCAACTCTCATGAACCGTTTGGCTGGGAAAAAGATTGCAGTTGTCGGCAATAAACCAGGTGTTACCAAGGGGCAACAATGGCTCAAAACCAATAAAGACCTTGAAATCCTAGACACACCAGGGATTCTCTGGCCTAAGTTCGAAGATGAAACTGTCGCTCTAAAACTAGCCTTGACTGGAGCCATCAAAGACCAGTTGCTTCCTATGGATGAGGTGACTATTTTTGGTCTCAATTATTTCAAAAAACATTATCCAGAAAAGCTAGCTGAACGCTTCAAACAAATGAAGATAGAAGAGGAAGCACCTGTTATTATTATGGATATGACACGTGCTCTCGGTTTCCGAGACGACTACGACCGCTTTTACAGCCTCTTCGTGAAGGAAGTCCGTGATGGAAAACTCGGTAACTACACCTTAGATACATTGGACGACATCGATGACGACGATTAAAGAAATCAAAGAACTTCTTGCTAGTGTTAAAGAATTAGACGATCCTCTTTTTCTAGAATTCGAAAAAGATACCCGTTCTGGAGTTCAAAAGGAAATCAGCAAGCGAAAAAAATCTATTCAGGTAGAACTGGATGAAAACCTTCGTTTGGAATCCATGCTTTCCTATGAAAAAGAGCTTTATAAACAAGGAGTGACCTTAATAGCAGGTGTTGACGAGGTCGGCCGTGGTCCTCTGGCTGGACCTGTAGTCGCTGCAGCCGTTATTTTACCAAAAAATTGTAAGATTAGAGGCCTCAACGATAGCAAGAAAATTCCTAAGAAGAAACATTTGGAAATTTACCAAGCCGTTCAAGACCAAGCCTTGGCAATAGGTATTGGTATCAAGGATAATCACATCATTGACCAAGTCAATATCTATGAAGCGACCAAACTGGCCATGATAGAAGCAATCTCCCAGCTCAGTCCGCAACCTGAGCATCTCTTGATAGATGCCATGAAACTGGAGTTACCAATTTCACAAACCTCTATTATCAAGGGGGATGCTAACTCCCTCTCAATTGCGGCCGCATCTATTGTGGCCAAGGTGACACGGGATAATATTATGAAGGACTATGACAATCAATATCCCGGCTATGACTTCACAGCTAATGCTGGCTATGGAACAGCAAAACATCTAGAAGGACTGGAAAAACTAGGTGTCACCCCAATTCACCGAACCAGTTTTGAACCAGTCAAAACACTGGTTTCAACAAAGAAAGACAAGTAAGAGGAAATGATTATGGAGGAACAGTCAGAAACACTCAGTTCCAAGAAAGAATTTGCCTTTGCCTCAAGCACTATATTATCCCAAGTTGGACGAGGGATCATTGTTGGTCTCGTCGTCGGGCTAATCGTCGGATCCTTTCGTTTCTTAATCGAAAAGGGCTTCCATCTGATACAAGGACTCTATCAAGAACCAGCGCACCTAGTGCGCAATCTTTTTATCATTGGTCTATTTTATGTATTCGTTTGCTGGCTAAGTGCGAAACTAACTCGGTCAGAAAAAGATATCAAGGGTTCAGGAATTCCTCAAGTCGAAGCCGAACTAAAGGGACTCATGACTCTCAACTGGTGGAGTGTCCTTTGGAAAAAATATATTTTAGGTATTCTTGCTATTGCCAGTGGCCTTATGCTAGGTCGAGAAGGGCCAAGTATTCAACTTGGAGCAGTTGGTGGTAAAGGTATTGCCAAGTGGCTAAAATCTAGCCCAGTAGAGGAACGTTCCCTGATTGCCAGTGGTGCTGCAGCAGGGCTAGCAGCTGCCTTTAACGCTCCAATTGCAGGCCTTCTCTTTGTTGTAGAAGAAGTCTATCACCATTTTTCACGCTTTTTCTGGGTCTCAACTCTAGCAGCTAGTCTCGTAGCAAACTTTGTCTCACTACTCATATTTGGCCTAACCCCCGTACTGGATATGCCAGACAACATTCCTCTCATGACCCTAGACCAGTATTGGATTTACCTCTTTATGGGAGTTTTTCTCGGACTTTCTGGTTTTCTCTATGAGAAGGCTGTACTCAATGTTGGTCGAATTTATGACTGGATTGGTCAAAAAATCCATTTGGATAAAGCTTATTATCCAATCCTAGCCTTTATCCTTATCATACCAGTCGGGATTTTCTTGCCACAAATTCTTGGTGGTGGAAATCAGGTCGTTCTTTCTTTGACTGAGCTAGATTTTAGTTTTCAGATTCTATTAGCTTACTTTTTGATTCGCTTTGTTTGGAGCATGATTAGTTATGGAAGTGGTCTCCCAGGAGGAATTTTCCTACCCATTTTGGCGCTTGGTTCCTTACTTGGTGCCCTAGTCGGTGTCATTTGTGTCAATCTTGGGCTTGTTAGTCAGGAGCAGTTTCCTATATTTGTCATTTTAGGAATGAGTGGCTACTTTGGGGCAATTTCCAAGGCACCCTTAACTGCCATGATCCTCGTAACTGAGATGGTTGGGGATATTCGCAACCTCATGCCACTTGGATTAGTGACCTTGGTGGCTTACATCGTCATGGATCTACTCAAGGGGGCACCAGTCTATGAGGCTATGCTAGAAAAAATGCTGCCAGAAGAAGCAACAGACGAAGGAGAAGTCACCCTCATAGAAATCCCTGTGTCTGACAAAATCGCTGGAAAACAGGTTCACGAACTCAACTTGCCACATAACGTACTCATCACCACCCAAGTCCATAATGGCAAGAGCCAAACAGTTAACGGCTCAACTAGAATGTATCTGGGGGATATGATTCACCTAGTGATTCCAAAAAGTGAAATTGGAAAAGTCAAAGATTTGTTGTTGTAAGTTCTGTTTACATAATTTATTTTACGTAAAATATTCTTAAAAGGATTCTCTATGAAAAGAAATAAGGCAATTGCAGTATATTTGCTAGGCACATTTAGCCAAATAATATCAGTTTGTCTCCTTTTCTTTCTCTTGAATCTTTTTTCTATTCATTCCAATCTATTAACTATTTTAGGAATCTTTCTAGGTGGGATTTCTTCAGCTCTTTGGGGAATTATTGTTGCAAATCACTATTTTCATATTCCTTTTAAAAAGATCGTTAACGATTTTTTTAACATTCATACCAGTTATAAACACTATTTATTATCTTTTTTCCTTATTATCCTTGATTTTTCTTTTCTAATGTTTGGTGGGAAAATAATAGAATTTAGCTGGTATCTCCCATTTTTGATGTTCTTCAAATTTATTGTCTTTGGTGGTATAGAAGAGATTGGATGGCGATATGTTTTTCAACCAATTTTACAAGAAAAGTTGCCATATTTTTACTCAACAATCCTAACCTTTTTCAGCTGGGCGATTTGGCATCTGTTGTTCTTTTATATTGATGGTTCCCTAGCAACTCTGCAAATTCTACCGTTTTTATTTGGATTGCTGACGAATTCTTTCATACTCTCAGCTCTTTATAACAAAACAAAGAATCTATGGATTTGCGTTATGACACATTCGATCATTAACGTTTTGTCTCAGCTAACCATAGATACTAATCGATACGAAACCTACCTAATCAAAATTTTCGTCATCTTGGTATCCTGCTATATGGTAGTACATAAAAAAGATGAGTATAGTCGGTATGAATAAAATTAAATATAAATCTTCAAAACCAAATCAAAAAAGATTTGGTTTTTTAAGAATTAGAAATCTAATTTTCAGTATATAGTATGATTTTTACCCCCTACTTTGTAAAGAATGATTAGAATATTGTATAATAAGAAAAAGGAGAAAAGCATAAATGAATAATTCTGGAATTAAAAAAAGTCATACAAGAATACTAATCATTTTGTTACTCGCAACCATCACAGCAGGAGCTATTTTTATGTTTAGTATGTTAGGAAAATCGCAAGAAGAACATCGGAATAGAGAGTATGAAGTTAGTTTGGTGAATGCGTTAAAGAATTCCTATGAAGGGATTGAAGAGATTAAAATTTCTAATCCAGAATACACAAGCCCTCCTGGTTCGTGGTCTTGTGACGTAGAAATCAAATTTAAACATGAAGTAAAAATTAAGTATGGTGTTGGATATTCTCTAGACACTGAAGAAATAACAGATACTTCATTGGAATGGGAAAATAGAGTAAAAGATAGACAATTTTTAAATGAAAACAAGGGTAAAACTGCTTCGAAAATTAGGGTAACTTATTCTAATAATGACGAAGGAGAATATTAATGGTATTTAATTATACAGAAAAACAACTTAATGAATTAAACCACGGGAAGAATGTATATAGTGTCAATGCTGAATATGCTGAGAAAAAGAGGAAATGATAATGAGTAAAGACAGATTAAGAAAAAGCTATAAACCATTATTCATAGTTTTACTACTCGCAACTATCACAGCAGGAGGTATTTTTATATTTAGTATGTTAGGAAAATCCCAAGAAGAGCGTCGAAATAGAGAATATGAAGTAAGTCTGGTTAATGCCTTAAAGAATTCATATGAAGGGATAGAAGAAATCAAAATTTCCAATCCAGAGTATACAAGCCCTCCTGGTTCGTGGTCTTGTGATGTCGAAATTAAATTTAAAGATGAAAGAACTCTTTCATATGGAATTAATCATCTTATGGTGGACGTCAAGAAACAAACGAAGATTGGCAGTATTTAGAAACTCATAAAGGGCAAACTTTAAAGTCAGTGAAAATTACTTATTCTGATAGTGAGCAAGGAGAACTATGATAAATTTCCAATATACTGATGAACACTTGAATAATTTAAACTAAGATTATGCTGTTTATAGTGTGAACGAAGAGTTTTCAAGTAGAAAAAAGACAAAACAGGTTGGGTTGTAGAAAAGTCTAATATTGATCCTAAAAACGAAACTAACACTATAACCACCTCAGATGATCAAGAATCCCGTGTTGTTGCGACTAAGTCTCACCGAATATCGGGATTTGATGCAGTATCTGTGACAATTGACTTGATTTTCTCTATTCTACTGTTATTTATCTTTAAATTATAGTAGAATAGAGAAAAGGAGAAAAGCTTAAATGAATATTTCCAGCAATAAAAAAAGATATATAAGACTACTAATCGTTTTGTTACTCGTAGCCATTACAGCAGGAGGTGTTTTTATATTTAGTATGTTAGGAAAATCCCAAGAAGAGCGTCGAAATAGAGAATATGAAGTTAGTTTGGTGAATGCTTTAAAGAATTCATATGAAGGTATAGAAGAAATCAAAATTTCCAATCCAACATATACGAACCCTCCTGGTGACTGGTCTTGTAAGGTTGATATTTTGTTTGAAGATGGGGAAAAAATATTCTATGGAATTCCACATAACTTAGATGAGATAGAAAATTACAATGGTCGTATGACTTATGGACAACGAGATTTTCTTAACCTAAGAAAAGGAATAACAACTAATACAGTTACGGTTACATACTCTAGCAAAGAAAGAGGGGAACAGTAATGGTATTTAATTATACAGAAAAACAACTTAATGAATTAAACCACGGGAAGAATGTATATAGTGTCAATGCTGAATATGCTGAGAAAAAGAGGAAATGATAATGAGTAAAGACAGATTAAGAAAAAGCTATAAACCATTATTCATAGTTCTTCTACTCGCAACTATCACAACAGGAGGTGTTTTTATGTTTAGTATCTTAGGGCAATCCCAAGAAGAACGTCGAAATAGAGAGTATGAAGTTAGTCTGGTTAATGCCTTAAAGAATTCCTACCAAGGGATTAAGGAGATTAAGATTATGGATCCTTACTATAATGACAAACCAGGTTCGTGGTCTTGTGATATTTCAGTACAGTTCAATGATAGTCAAACTATTACTTATGGAATTAATCACAGATTAACCTATAAAGAAAACCATGATGGTCTTATGAAAGGAAATACTAATGAAGAAATTGATCAACAATGGTCTATACTTCAAAAACACATTGGTAAAACAGATTCTACAATATTAGTACGATATTCAAATGGTGAAACAGGAGAGCAATAATGGTATTTAATTATACTGATAATCAATTGAATAATTTAAACCAAGATTTTGCGGTCTATAGTGTTAATAAAGAATTTTCAGAACGCAATAAAAAGAAATTTGTGACAGATAATCCAAATAATAAAAACGAAACCAACACCATAACCACCTCCGATGGTCAAGAATTCCGTGTTGTTGCCACTAAGTCTGACCCAGTATCGGGATTTGATGGACTGGCAGTTGCACCAATTGTCAATGGCAAAGCAGATTATAAAAATGTAGCTGTGATTGCGGCAGGAACTGACCCTGATAGTCCGGTGAATAAAACTATGTTTAGTTCACGCGATGTCAATAGTGCCATAATTGCAAGGCAAACTTATTTATCTCCACAATATAAGGTTGCCGACCAATTCGTAAAAGAGATTATGGACGATCCCAGATATGAAGTTAGTCAACTATCGGGCTATTCACAAGGGGCTTATATGCTTAAAGTAGGGGCTAAATATCACATACCTACAACTACCTTTAATGCTTGGTTCAAATATGGAGCCCTCTCATTAAAAGAGAAAGCATTTATTGAAAGTAACCCTTCTATGTTTATAGATTACCGTAGAAAAAATGATGACGTAGTAGTCTGGAATGATTTCAATCATCCAGAATGGTATAATACTACCACTACAAATTCTATGCCTAACACGATTCACTGGCTTGATGGCTCTAGTCACAAAATTGCTGATTGGGAATTTGATCCTGTAACAGGTCAAGTTGTTGATGGTAAAGGTGGAAAACCCTTAATTAGCGGCGTTTATAGAGCTTATGCCAACAGTCTCCGAGGAATGGCTCATTACAAGGACTTGAAATCAAAATGGTCATCAGGTGGCATTAGTAGCTCTGAGGAAATATACTTAGATGCAGCTCAGGGTTCTATCTTATCATCATCTATAGCTACGGCAGCAAGAACTGGAGCTGATGAAGTGAGCGCCTTAGCCAAGATTGCTAACCAAGAATTACAAGAAATTTGGTCAAAAATCGATTTTACAAGCTACACAGCCTTGGCTCCCTATGAAGTTGAAACCATTTTTGCTAGCCAAGGTATCACTCAAGCACAGTTTATCGATACTTTTCAGGCAGAAACGGATCAAACAGTCACTAAGATGAATGCTTCCGCCCAAGCATTTGAAAATTTGGATAAACAATTACAGGAAGTCATCGAAAAAACAGTGGCAACAGACACACAATTTGCTAAGGAGTTCAGACAATGGAAAGCAGAGATGTAAAATGGGATGCCATTAGACAAAAAGAGAGGGAAATTCTTAACCTCGAAGAACAATACTATCAGCAAAAGAAAAAATTAGAGAAAAAGACACTAGAATTAGAGGAACGTTCTGCAAGATTAGAAAAGATCATGAACGAAGAAGCTGATAAAATGTATCTAGTATTAAGAAAGTTTTTATCACCAGCTGATTGTGTTAGAGACTACTTTACAGAAATAGAAAATTTGAGATATCATTCTAACCAAGTTTATAGAACTAATGAAATAAAACTGGAAGAAGAAAAAGAAAAAATAGATAAAGAATTTCGACAAAGAAAAAATATCTTAGATGAAGAATATCAAAAACTAAGGAGAGATTATGCAAGCACCAATGAATGAGTACTATACTGATGAAGAATACCAATACGCTCTAAAACAAATGTATCGCATGATGGAAAGAAATCGCATCCTGGCTCAATGCCAATTAGCAAAGGTCGCTAAAAATCAAATAAAAGAAAGTTTTGACCAAAAATCGAAAACAATTGCAAGAGATACTAAAGCAACAATAACAAGTATTAACAGCCAAATGGATACTGCAATTCAAGGTAAAGTTCGCAAGAGTCTTGAAACAAAGATTCCTAACATGTTGCTCAAGTATGATGAAATATAGAAAATACTCTAAAGAATTTTTTGGTTATTTGCTTAAAGTTATCTATTCCTAAATCTCCCCTATAACATCTTTCCGAAAAACTATAATTTTCTTGAAAAATATATAAGTCTATGCTATACTACTAGTAGACTTAATTATGGAGAAAATACATGAAACGTGAGATTTTACTGGAACGAATCGACAAACTAAAACAAATCATGCCCTGGTATGTCTTGGAATACTACCAATCAAAGCTTGCTGTTCCTTACAGTTTTACAACCTTGTACGAATACCTCAAGGAATATGATCGATTTTTTAGCTGGGTTTTGGAGTCTGGTATTTCAAATGTTGATAAAATGTCCGACATTCCTTTATCAGTCTTGGAAAACATGTCTAAGAAAGATATGGAAGCTTTTATCCTATATCTACGAGAACGTCCTTTGCTGAATGCTAATACAACCAAGCAAGGTGTCTCTCAGACGACCATCAATCGGACCTTGTCAGCACTTTCCAGTCTTTACAAGTATCTGACCGAGGAGGTTGAAAACGACCAGGGGGAGCCTTATTTCTATCGTAATGTAATGAAGAAAGTTTCAACCAAGAAAAAGAAAGAAACTCTTGCTGCCAGAGCTGAAAACATCAAGCAAAAGCTCTTTCTAGGTGATGAAACAGAAGGTTTTCTGACTTATATCGACCAAGAGTACCCACAACAGCTCTCAAATCGTGCCTTATCCTCCTTTAATAAAAATAAAGAACGTGATTTAGCTATTATTGCCCTTCTCCTAGCATCTGGTGTCCGCTTATCCGAAGCTGTTAATCTAGATCTAAGAGATCTTAATCTCAATATGATGGTTATTGATGTCACACGTAAGGGGGGAAAACGTGACTCGGTCAATGTCGCTGCCTTTGCCAAGCCTTATCTAGAGAATTATCTCGCCATTCGAAATCAACGCTATAAGACGGAAAAGACGGATACAGCACTCTTTTTGACCTTATATCGTGGTGTTCCTAATCGTATCGATGCTTCCAGTGTTGAAAAAATGGTTGCTAAGTACTCTGAGGACTTCAAAGTGCGTGTAACTCCCCACAAACTACGCCATACGCTAGCAACAAGACTTTATGATGCAACTAAATCGCAAGTTTTGGTTAGCCATCAGCTGGGACACGCCAGCACACAAGTCACTGACCTCTATACCCATATCGTCAATGATGAACAAAAGAATGCTTTAGATAGTTTGTAAATATTACACATTACATATTATAAATTATGTAAATTGTAGTTCAAAAAAGAAGCTGGTCATACAACCAACTTCTTTTCTTTTTATCCCACTACCGCTTCAGCGATTTCTTCACGGCTAATTCCAGCAAAGTAGCGTGTAATATCAATAGTTTCTAGAGCTTTAAGGACATCTTCGCGTTCGTATTTTACTCCACGAAGGACATCTTCTACAGCTGCAACGTCTTCGATACCGAAGAAGTCACCGTAAATCTTGATATCTTGGATTTTTGATTCAATGACGTTGGCAAAAACTTCAACCTTACCACTGGTGAATTTTGTTCCACGACGGACGTTAAATTCAGGTGATTTACCGTAGTTCCAGTCCCAAGTACCGAACTTGGTCTCCTTGATGTGGTTGATTTCAGCCAATTCTTCCTCAGAAAAAACGTATTCAGACATCTCTGGGTACTCTTTTTTCATGTATTCCAATAGCAAATCACGGAATTCTTCAACTGTGATTTTTTCTGGTAATTCATTGACAATATTGGTTACACGGGCACGAACGGATTTCACACCTTTTGATTCAAATTTATCTTTTGAAACCTTGAGGGCGTTAGCAAGGACTGACAAATCAACGTCAAAGAGCAGGCAACCGTGGTGCATGATACGGCCATTGATATAGGCCTGGGCATTACCACAGAATTTTTTTCCATCAATCTCAAGGTCATTACGGCCTGTGAACTCAGCTTTAACACCGAGTTGAGCCAGGGTATTGATAACTGGAGTTGAGAAGCTCTTGAAGTCAAAGGCCTTGTTTTCATCTTCTTTTGAAATGATGGTGTAGTTGAGGTTGTTTAAATCGTGATAAACAGCTCCACCACCACTGATACGGCGGACTACCTCAATGCCATTTTCACGGACATAATCACGGTTGATTTCTTCGATAGTATTCTGGTGACGACCAACAATGATAGAAGGTTTGTTAATCCAAAGAAGGAAGATTTGATCCTGATCAAGTAGGTGTTTAAAGGCATATTCTTCCAAGGCGATATTAAAAGCAGTGTCATTTGAATGATTGATAATATATTTCATGATATCCCTTTATACGATAGAGACTGGAAAACATCTTTCCAGCCTAGTCTATCTTCGTTTTATTTTTTCTTTGGTGAATGGATGGCCATTCCTAGAACATCCGCAAATGCTTCGTACATCACTTCAGAGTAGGTTGGGTGTCCGTGAATAGTCTTCAGCATTTCTTCAACAGTAATTTCCATTTCGATGATGCTTGATGCCTCGTTGATCAATTCTGCAGCTGCAGGACCAATGATGTGCACACCAAGGATTTCTCCGTATTTCTTATCAGCAATAACTTTAACGAAACCTTGAGCTGCATCTGAGGCAATTGCACGACCGTTGGCAGCAAAGTTGAATTTACCGATTGCAACATCGTATTTCTCACGAGCTTGTTCTTCAGTCAGACCTACTGCTGCTACTTCAGGAAGAGTGTAGATGGCTGCAGGAGTCAAGTTGAGTTTGGCAACAGCATGATTTCCTTTGAGGGCATTTTCAGCGGCAACTTCGCCCATGCGGAAGGCTGCGTGCGCCAACATCTTAGTACCGTTGATGTCACCTGGTGCGTAAATACCTGGAACAGAAGTTTCCATGTATTCATTGACCTTGATACGTCCACGATCCAACTCAAACTCAACATCGCCAATTCCTTCGAGGTCTGGCACACGACCGATTGAAAGAAGGGCTTTGCTTGCAATGATATCGTCTTTACCTTCAACCTTGATACGAAGTTGACCATTTTCCTCGATGATTTCTTGCAGTTTTGTACCAGTTAAGATGGTCATACCTTTGCGCTCAAGGATCAAGCGAAGATTCTTAGAAACTTCCGCATCCATAGCTGGAACGATACGGTCCATCATTTCGATAACAGTTACTTTTGAACCAAATGTCATGAAGGCTTGGCCGAGTTCGATACCGACAACACCACCACCAATGATTACGAGGCTTTCTGGTACTTCGTTCATTTCAAGAATATCATCGCTGGTCATCACAAGTGGAGATTCCATACCAGGAACGTTAATTTTGCTGACTTTTGAACCACCGGCAAGGATAATTTTCTTGGTTTCAAGCAACTCTGAACCATTAACCAAGACATTCTTATCTTTAGTGATTGTACCAATTCCTTTATGAACAGTAACTCCATAGCTACGAAGAAGACCCGCAACACCACCTACCAAGGTATTGACAACCTTAGACTTAGTTTCAAGGAGTTTGTCCATATCTACAGTGAAGTTTGGATTTTCGATGACGATACCACGATTTGCTGCATGACCGATGTTTTCGATGATTTCTGCGTTGTGAAGGTAGGTCTTAGTTGGGATACAGCCACGGTTCAAGCACGTTCCACCGAGTTCAGATTTCTCAACAAGAGCAACCTTACCACCAAGTTGGGCAGCTTTAATGGCTGCTACGTATCCAGCAGGACCACCACCAATCACAACGATATCAAAGGCATCATCGCTCTTGCCGTCGTCGTTTGAGGCACTAACTGCAGGCGCTGGGCTAGCTTCTGGTGCTGCCGCTCCAGCTGTTGGGATATTTTCCCCTTCTTCACCAAGGTAACCGATAACTTCCGTTACAGGGACAGTTTCACCATCTCCTTTGAGGATGGCAATCAAGTATCCATCTTCTTCAGCTTCCAATTCCATGCTGACTTTGTCAGTCATGATTTCCAAAAGGATTTCTCCTTCTTTTACAAATTCACCGACTTTTTTATTCCATTGGACGATTTGTCCTTCTGTCATATCCACGCCGGCTTTTGGCATAATTACTTCTAAGGCCATGTCTTACTTCCTTTATCTAAAACTCTAAAATAACAATAGCTAACTTAAACCAACATTGAGATTGGATTCTCAATTAAGGCTTTCAAGTCTTTCATAAACTTAGCACCAGCCATACCATCTACAACACGGTGGTCAATGGTTAATCCAAGGCTCATGATAGGGCGAATGACAATCTCACCATTGACAACTACAGGTTTTTCAACTGTTGAGCTAACCCCGAGGATAGCTGAGTTTGGTTGGTTAATAATAGGACCAAAGGACTGAACGCCAAACATTCCCAAGTTACTAATTGTGAAGGTTGAGTTTTGCAGTTCGCTTGGAGCCAATTTACCATCCAAGGTACGACCAATTACATCCTTAAAGGCAACAACCAACTCTGACAAGCTCATTTTTTCAGCATTATAGACAACTGGTGTCATCAATCCATTATCCATCCCAACCGCCATCGCAAGGTTGACATAGTTATGAGTGATAATGGTCTTGCCGTCTTCTGTCAATGAAGCGTTGATGTATGGGTGTTTCATAAGGGTCTTCACAACAGCGAGAGAAAGAAGGTCTGTAACAGTTACTTTCTTACCAGTTGCTTCCATAATCGGCTCAAGAACCTTCTTACGAAGAGCCAACATTTCTGACATATCGACATCGTAGTTGAGTGTGAAAGTTGGCGCAGTTAGGTAAGATTCAACCATACGTTGCGCGATAACCTTACGCATTGGTGTCATTGGAATACGCTCAATCTCACCATAAGGAGTGATAGTATCAGGAACCTCTTCCACTTTTTCGATTTGAGCAGGAGACTTGATGGTGTCGTTTTCGATATTTTCAGGAAGTAAGGCCAAAACGTCCTTCTTCATGATTTTACCACGGTGACCCGTTCCTTGGATTTCCTGCCAAGCAATGTTATGTTCGAGGGCAATTCGTTTTGCAAGTGGCGAAATGCGAACCACGTTTGTGTCTTTATAAGTTTCCACGTCTTCTTTGTGGACACGACCGTTTGCACCTGAGCCAGAAACGTCGTAGAGGTTGATCCCTAGATCATTCGCTAACTTTCTAGCCGCAGGAGTCGCTCTTAGCTTGTCATCAGCCATGACCTCTCCAATTCTATACTAAGATATTAAGGACGAAGAGGGCAATGAAAAAATAGGAGATTGACGATGTGTTCGATGAACACAAGGAAATCTATCTTTTTTTCGCAGACCTCCGTCCGAATTCAATTACATGATACTACAGGCGTTAAAAGTCAAAGTGAAAATAGGAAACTTGACGAAGAAACTTTAGTTTCTAGGAAAGTTTATCTTTTTCACACAGACTTTAGCCCGTATTCAACTCTACAAGTAACTTGGACACGAAACATGTCTCAAGTTGCTACGGTTGCCGATATTAGGCGGTCAACCTAGTAGACTTACTAATTCATTCGTCGAATATTATCGATTCGACTCACTCATGTCGCAACTTTATATATAACTTGGATACAAAACATATTTCAAGTTATTAAAGTTAAAAATCTCTAGAATATTACATAATTTAATTTATGTAATATTATTCTTTGTTGTAAGTTTTTCGGATTGCATCTTTGATGCTTTCAACGGTTGGAATCATAGCATTTTCTAGATTTTGTGCGTAAGGCATTGGCACATCTTCTCCTGCACAACGGTGGATTGGTGCATCTAGATAGTCAAATGCTTCTGATTCTGAAATAATAGCTGAAATCTCTCCGATATAGCCACTTGTTTTGTGAGCGTCGTTGACCAGAACGACCTTACCAGTCTTCTTCACTGAGTTAATGATGATATCCTTATCAAGTGGAACGAGAGTACGTGGGTCCACAATTTCAACTGAAATTCCCTCTTCTGACAATTCTTCAGCAGCTTGAACCACACGACGAAGCATTTTCCCGTAAGTAACAACTGTTACATCTGTACCTTCACGTTTGATTTCCCCAACTCCTAGTGGAATCGTATAGTCTGGATCAACTGGCACTTCCCCTTTTTGGTTAAATTCTGACTTGTACTCAAGAATGATAACTGGGTTGTTATCACGGATAGAAGACTTGAGAAGGCCTTTCATGTCTGCAGGTGTACCTGGAGCTACAACCTTAAGACCAGGAATGTGAGTAAACCAAGACTCTAGAGATTGCGAGTGCTGAGCTGCAGAACCGACCCCGTTACCAGCTGCGCATCGAACTGTCATTGGAACCTGACCTTTACCACCAAACATATAACGTGTTTTAGCAGCTTGGTTGACGATGTTATCCATGGCAATAACAGAGAAATCCATAAAGGTCATATCGACAATTGGACGAAGTCCTGTCATGGCTGCACCTGCTGCTGCCCCCGAAATGGCAGCTTCAGAAATTGGACAGTCACGGACACGTTCTGGACCAAATTCTTCAAGCATTCCAACAGATGTTCCGAAGTCTCCTCCGAAGACACCGACATCTTCTCCCATCAAGAACACATTTTCATCGCGACGCATTTCCTCAGACATAGCAAGGATAATGGTGTCACGGAACGACATTGTTTTTGTTTCCATTTTATCTCTTTCTCCTTAGTCTGCGTAAATATCTTCAAATGCTGATTCAAGCGGTGGGAATGGACTTTCTTCCGCAAACTTAACAGAAGCTTCTACTGCTTCCTTGACTTGCGCTTGGATTTCTTCCAATTCTTCGGCACTCGCAATATTATTTTCAACGAGGTACTTGCGAAGGTTTTCGATTGGGTCTTTTTGTTTCCACAATTCTACTTCTTCACGGGTACGATATTTACCAGGGTCAGATGATGAGTGACCAAGCCAGCGATAGGTCACACTTTCGATCAAGACTGGTCCATTGCCACCACGAACATGGTCTACGGCTTTCTTAAATCCTTCATAAACGTCGATGACATTGTTTCCATCTTCGATAAACATTCCAGGAATTCCATATGCCGCACTACGTTGATGGATATGCTCCACATTGGTCATTTTCTTGATATCCGCAGAGATTCCATAACCGTTGTTAATGCAGCAGAAAATAACAGGAAGTTTCCAAATAGAAGCCATGTTGACTGCTTCGTGGAAGACACCTTCGTTGGTTGCCCCATCTCCAAAGAAGCAGACAACGATTTTACCAGTATGTTGCATTTGCTGACTGAGGGCCGCACCAACAGCGATTCCCATACCACCACCAACGATACCATTGGCACCGAGGTTCCCAGCATCCAGGTCAGCGATATGCATAGAACCACCTTTACCTTTACAGGTTCCAGTGTATTTTCCAAGTATTTCAGCCATCATTCCGTTGAGGTCAATCCCCTTAGCAATAGCTTGCCCGTGTCCACGGTGATTTGAGGTAATTAGATCATCTGGATTGAGAGCTAACATAGCCCCCACGTTAGCTGCTTCTTCTCCAACAGAAAAGTGCGTCATTCCTGGCACTTTCCCTTTCTTTACTAATTGCGCAATTTTTAAGTCCATACGACGGATTTCTTCCATCTTACGGAACATCTCTAGCAAAAGATTTTTATCTAAAGTTGACATAATCTTGCCTTTCTAACTTTGTACTTACCTTACTATTTTACCTTTTTTAGTATACGCTGTCAAAGTATATGGCTAATAAAAATTCACAATATAAAAAAATAAACCCCTGTTAAAACAGGGATTCTCTCTAGTTAGAGTATTTTTTCACAAAGTGCTTTTTCAGGATAATTTCTTAAAATTAGCTCAATCTTTTCATTACAGTTTTCAAACGCCATTGATACAAACAACCAGAAACAATCAAGCTGGCAATCAACCCAATCCAGTAGGCAAATGCCTCTAAGTCAGTTGCTTGATCTAGTAAATATCCTAGAGGTATCGCTACTCCCCAATACCCGATTAGGCCAAGATAGAAAGGAACGATAGTGTCCTTATACCCTCTTAAAATTCCTTGGAGCGGAGCCGCAAAGGTATCAGCTAACTGGAAAAAGAGACTGTAGGTTAGAAATACAGCAGTTGTTTCAATGAACTGAGGGTCATTTCCATATAGATTTGCTACACGATCTCTAAAAATGTAGAGAAAGGACAGGGTAAGACCTGCAAAAATAAGGGCGGTTACTCTCCCTAGACGAGCATAGGTTTTTGCATCCTCAAAACGTTTAGCCCCCACCTCGTAAGACACAACAATCGCCATAGCAGAGGAAATACTCATGGGGAAAGCGTACATGAGGCTCGAAAAGTTCATAGCTGACTGGTGGCTAGCGATGATGAGTGATGAAAACTTAGCCATGATTAGTCCCACCACGGAGAAAATAGCTACTTCCGCAAATACGGTTCCTCCGATTGGTAGACCTAACCGAACACCTTCCTTGATTTTATCTATATTGAGTGGAATCCGTTTTTCAAGATGTAACGTTTTTAATCTTTCCTGTTTGAACAAAACAAGCAGAGAAATGCCCAATAAAACCCAATAGGCTAGTGAAGTTCCTAGCCCTGCTCCTGCGCCACCAAGCTCAGGGAAACCGAAAGCTCCATATATCAAGAGATAGTTAAAACCACTATTAAGAGGAAGTAATAGGAGCATCAGATACATCGATAGCTTGGTCAATCCAAGAGAATCTAACAATGACCGAATGACACTGAAAAGCAACAAGGGTATAATTCCAATAGACAGGTACCAAAGATAGGAAACTGCAACTGCCGCTACTTGAGCTTCTAGTCCGATATGGTTTAAGACAGGCGGCGCTAAGAACACTACCATGCCAAGCAAGACCAAAGACAGTCCGAAAGCTAAGTAGATGAATTGGTAAAAGTCAGATGCTACTTCTTCCTTTTTGCCCCGTCCCAGATGATGACCTATGATGGGAACCATGGCCGAAACAATCCCTGTTAAAAAAGTAAAGAAAGGATTCCATAGACTTGTTGCAGTTGATACTCCTGCCAAGTCCATGGTATTGTACTGCCCAGTCATGGTTGTATCAACAAATGAGGCAGAATAATTGGCAAACTGATAAATCAGGATAGGGAAAAATATCTTAAGAAATAAGAGAAACTTATCTTTAAATTGATGGGTTGGATACATATACGCTCTCTATTCTTATAATTTATAGAGCAGAATCCCATCTAGTTTTGATAGACGATTTGTCCCTTACAGATGGTATATTTAACCTGCCCTTTTAAAGTTTCACCGATAAATGGTGAATTAGCTGCTTTTGAAGCAAAGTGTGAGTCCACAAGGCGGTCAGCCTTGGCATCAAAGATAGTGATATCCGCTGGACCATTTTCAGCCAAGTAACCTGCTTCAAAGTGGTAAAGCTTGGCTGGATTGACAGTCATTTTTTCAAGCAATTCCATCAAGCTCAACTCACCAGCTTCCACCAAATAAGTCAAACCAAGAGAAAGAGAGGTTTCCAAACCTGTCATACCAGATGGTGCTTTGGTGATATCTTCAACATTTTTCTCATCTGCATGGTGAGGAGCGTGGTCTGTCGCGATAACTGTGATAACACCTGACTTGAGACCTTCGATAACGGCACGACGGTCTGACTCCAAACGAAGTGGAGGATTCATTTTGGCATTGCTACCTTGAGTTAAAAGAAGTGCTTCTGTCTTAGAGAAATGTTGTGGTGCTACTTCTGCTGTGACTTGCGCACCCAGACCTTGAGCGAATTCCACTACCTTGACACTTTCTTCCTTAGACAAATGCTGGATGTGAACATGGGCCTTAGTTGCATAGGCAATCATAACATCACGCGCAATCATGGCGTATTCTGCTACCCCTGTCGCACCACAGATCTTGAAGTGGTCTTTAGCGATGTTTTCGTTAAACCCAAGAATACCGTTCAAGCCGGGATCTTCCTCGTGTAGACAAACAAAGGTACCAAGTTTTTTAGCAGTTTCCAAGGCTTCTTTGAGAACTTTGCTGCTCTCAAGTGGAATACCGTCATCTGAGAAACCAACGGCACCTGCTTCTAAAAGCGCCTTAAAGTCAGTCAAGTCTTTACCATTAAAGTTCTTGGTAATAGTTGCAACCGTTTTGACGTTAATCTTTTCCTTAGCAGCAGACTGGAGAACTTCTTGCAAAGTCTCTACGTCTGAGATGGTTGGATTGGTATTAGCCATCATGACAACCGTTGTAAAACCACCTGCAGCAGCTGCTAGGGCACCAGTATGGATATCTTCCTTGTGGGTCTGACCAGGTTCACGGAAATGGACATGAATATCCACTAGTCCAGGTGCAACCACAAGACCTGTAGCATCAAGCACCTCTGCTCCTTCTTTCTTGATTTCAGACGCAATTTTGACAATTTTCCCATCTTGGACCAAAACATCACACACTTGATCCAAACCAGACTTGGGATCCATTACACGACCGTTTTTGATTAATAACATCTGCTTTCTCCTTTATTCATAGAAATCAACTTGAGTATCCAACAATTTATCCCCATCATAAACAAACTTAGCTGAAAAGAAGGGTTTGTCCTCTAAAAGCCACTCAACAAAGGTGTGGTCACCCTCCCAAGTTGGCTTGCTCAAAACTTCATCATAGGGAACCCATTCTAATGTTCCCTCGTTGCATTCAATCAACTCACCTTCAAACTCTGTCACCTTAAAAACATAGGTGTACCAGTCTAAATCTGGCGTGAATTCAGGAAAAGTGATAACGCCTTTTAGAACTGGCTTGGCTTTGAGCCCTGTTTCTTCGAGGATTTCACGCGCTGCGCATTCCTGAGGTGTCTCCCCTCGCTCTAGCTTACCACCCACACCAATCCATTTGCCTTCATGGACATCATTCGGCTTCTTATTCCGGTGAAGCATGAGCAGTTCCTTCCCGTTATCAATGTAGCAAATCGTCGCTAACTGAGGCATATTTTCTCCTTATCTAAGCCAATCGATTGGCACTTGTTCTGTATCTTTTAAAAATGCATTAGCCTTGGAAAAAGGCTTGGAACCCCAAAATCCTCTGTAAACTGATAAAGGACTGGGATGGGCTGATTCGATAATCAAGTGGTGAGGATTGGTAACCAAGGCCTTCTTCTTACGTGCATAGGCTCCCCAGAGCACAAAGACTACTGGTCTGTCTAGATTATTGACTACCTGAATCACAGCATCTGTAAAAGGCTCCCATATTAGCCCGGCATGACCATTGGCCTGCCCAGCAGGAACGGTCAAACAAGCATTGAGAAGTAAGACTCCTTGCTCAGCCCAAGCAGTTAAATCATGGGATTTCTTAACGCCGATGTCATCTGACAATTCTTTCAAGATATTTTGCAAGGATGGCGGAGCTGGGATAGAGTCAGGAACAGAAAAACTCAAGCCCTGAGCCTGACCTGGCCCGTGATAGGGGTCTTGCCCTAAAATCACCACCTTAACTTCTTCAAGCGGTGTAGTCAATAGAGCCTGAAAAATCTTTTCCTTAGGTGGATAAACAGTTCCCTGAGCATAGACCTGATCCATAAACTGATTGATTTTCCCGAAATAACCCTCAGGTAATTGCTCCTTAATCAAAGCATGCCAAGATGAGTGTTGCATCGCCAACTCCTTCGTTTTTACTGCTTCTATTATAGCAAAAAGTGGCTATCTAAACCACTTTTTACAGTTATGTGACTATTAGTCTGTCTCGCTCCGTAAGGTGCGAGACAAATAAACCACCCGCTAAGCGGGTGCGCGTCGAAGGTTATACCAAAAAACTCCAAACGCGATACAATAAAGGTGTTCAAGCCAATTGTAAAGCGAAAGGAGAAAAATATAGCACAAAAGGCACATAGTTTATCACACACAAAGTGGATGTGCAAATATCACATTGTGTTCACCCCTAAGTATAGACGAAAAATCATTTATAATCAATATCGAAGTAGTTTGGGAGAAATATTCCACCGATTATGTAGTTATAAAGGTGTTGAGATTATCGAAGGACACTTAATGCCTGATCATGTACATATGTTAGTAAGTATTCCACCAAGGATAAGTGTTTCAAGTTTCATGGGTTATTTAAAAGGCAAAAGTGCACTCATGATGTTTGACAAACACGCCAACCTCAAGTACAAGTTTGGCAACCGGTATTTTTGGGCAGAAGGTTATTACGTGAGTACAGTAGGACTTAATGAAGCCACAATTAGGAAATATATCCAAGAACAGGAAGAACATGATATAGCATTAGATAAATTAAGTGTAAAAGAATATGAGGATCCCTTTAGGGATAGTGGTAAGTAGTACCAAAGTCTCTTTAAGAGGCAAGTGACGAGTCAAGAGCAATGAGGCTTGAACAACGTGAAAGCCAGCGTCTTTAGGCGCTGGCTGGTAATTTGGGCTTATAGCCCTGGTGCAAACCACCCGTTAGACGGGTGGTTATGATTTATCCAAACAATCCAGCAAGTCTTGGTAAGAATGAACTTCATAGGTCGGCTGGGCTTGTGTGTAATTTTCGAGATGATGGGGATTGTACCAGATAGTATCGATACCAGCATTATTGCCACCTTGAATATCAGCCGTTAAGGAATCTCCAATCATCAGCGTCTTTTCTTTACTAAATCCAGCAATCTGCTGACCGATTTTTTCATAGAATAGTGCATCAGGCTTTTGCGTTTGCAATTGCTCGGAGATAAAGACTTGGTTGAAATAGGGAGCCAGACCAGATTGAGCCAAACGACCTGTCTGGATGGCAGTAATTCCATTTGTCGCAGCATACAAGTCATAATCACGTTCGATGAGACTGTCCAAGAGTTCATGAGCACCTGAAAAAGTTTGTCCCTGCTGAGCTAAGTAAAATTGGTAACGCTGGGCAAGAAAACTACCTTCTTTCTCCAGTCCAAAATGAGCAAATAAACGAGAAAAGCGCGTGTTAACCAGTTCTTGTTTACTGATTTTCTTTTGCTCCAAGTCTTTCCAGAGAGCCTTGTTCATAGGAATGTAATAGTCTTTATAGTATTGAATATCCGCAACTCCTTCTTCCTTTAGAAGTTGCGTCAAAGCCACATCCTCAGCAACATCAAAATCAAGCAAGGTGTGGTCGAGGTCGAAGAGTAGAAATTTGTAGGGCAATTTGAGAGTTTTCCTTTCTAGGTAATCAATAGATTAGGTTATTTCTTCTTATTCTTAGTTTTATTCAACAACATGCCAGCTACAACTGGAGCAACAACAACTCCAACTTGTTCAACAACTTTAAGTATCTTTTTTGCTCCATATATTTTTTTGTTTCTACACGATTCACACTTATTGCGTTTATAACTTGATGGTAAATCCCTAGTACATGTCTTGCATTTTTTTATTTCGTTCATTCTAACACCTCTGTCTCAATAGAATCTAGTTTATTTGGCAATTTCATTATAGAAGTTTCAATTTTTGGCAATTCTTTTGTCCAGTAATTTGTAGGAGAAGGATCAAGTAAATCAAGTCTCTCTACTAATTCTTGAGAACTGAGATAAGTTTCGTTAATAAATTTCCCAAAGTAATCCAAACTTTTTTGAGCAGCCTGTTTCTCGCCCAACTCATTATAAGCTATTGCCGCTGATAGTGAAACGATATTTATGGCTGCTAATCCATCTCTAATCTCATTCATACGAGCTTCAATTTTATCTGGTTTATCACCTTTGAATAACTTACCCCAAGTAGAATCTGGTTGTTCCTTGATAAAATTTACATTTGATTTTTGACTAAGCATTAAGAGATTTCGACTATCTTCTGCATCTGAAATAACTTGCAGTAACATCATTGTTCTAATGTTTGGATTTGATATCTCTCTAGCCTGCAAAAGTTTCTGTTGACAACTATAGGCTATTGCAAGTCTATCTGACTCCTGTCCTTTTCTAACGTCCTCAATAGCAAATTGTACATTTTGAATCTCTTCTGCAATCTGTGCCATTTGAATTTGCGACGAATAGTCGGCTAAGGCTTTATTTAATTCTGGTGTCAATTTAACAGATTTCAATGGTACATTTCCAATGACTTTATTAGTATTAGTATCTACTAATACCGCCAAGAGAGAGCCATCTTTCTTGGTCATTAATTTTAACACACCTTGAGCAATTGCTTCCCGTTGTTCTGAAGAAAGAATTGCCTGAAAAACCTCTTCAGGTATACTAGATTGGACAACATTGATAAAGGCTGGAGCAGAATATAACATTTTTTCTACTTCAGATAAGATTTTACTTGCATTTTTGACTAATGGTTGGGCTATTTCTGGTAACTTATTAAAAAACACTGAGGGTTTTAGTTCATAACCGTCAATATCAAGAATATCGAAGTCATTTTCGTCAAAAAATAAAACTTCATCCATAAATTACTACCTCATTATGTTTAAATTATTAGAGATATTATACCATATTAAACAAAATTATGATTTTGATTTTTCTTTAATATTATCTATCAAATCATTTTTACTGGAATCTAACATAAAATAATACTATTCTATATAATTGACAACCTAAATCTTTCAAAATAGAACAATCCTATCTATCGAATACCCTAACTTCATAGATATCCATGCAATTCTAAACCTAGAATTCCTATAAAATAAATGTTTTAGTGCTATTCTAAGTTTATGACAAACCTAAATTTTAATTTTTGAAGGATTCTAAAGCTAGAATAGCTCTAAAATCACGAGAACTAAGCTATTCGAAACTTAGAAGAACCTTTTCTAAACTTCATGAGCACTTCAATTAATGTTTCTTACAATTTTTCTGATGAGCTTTGAGTTTTTTCAGAGCCCAGTCATAGTGACTGGAGGTGCTACTGACAAAGTAGGAACCTAGACTTGTCCCTCCCGTCCACTTATAGATACCTTTGGTAAAGAGTTGGTCATTGCTGAAGCCTTCCATCAACTCTAAAACCTCTCTATGCGATTGCTCTAGTAGTCTAGTCGCTTCCTTTAAAGACGTTTTCTGGTGCTTCTTCCAAATAGCGACATTCATCTCCCCGTAAGTTTTCCAATTATAAGGTTCGGGGAGAAAAGGTCTTTCATGACCCTTTTGATTAGAATCTACCCAATTCAAAAGTAACTGATGCCACTCATAGAGATGGATCAGGACATCCCGTAGATTTTTATCTCTATTCCAGTGAGCTTCTTTTTTCTTTTGGTCTTTTGAAAAATCAAAAGGAGTCTGTAGCTCCTCTTCACTTAATTTAGATATAAAGTGATTGAGCTTTTCATATTTTTCCTTAGAGGCTAGCACTAGCTCCTCTTTTGTTCTTGGTCTAGGCATAGGAGTTCTCCTTTCATTTTTAAGTTGGATATACTATTTCCTCACTTCATTATACCATAATCAAAAAGCAGTTCTTCATTTTACGAAAAACTGCTTTTACTAACTATTTTTTATGCTTATAGTCACTACTTTACATATAAATCTTTAAAGAGACCGTCCAATTCTGCTATCTGATAGAGCAAGTGGGACAGTTCTTGGTAATCTTCTTTTAAACATGAAAGGTGGGCTTGGCCAAATAGAGTAGCCAATTCTTCTTTGAATCTTGCCCCTTTCGGATCATGATCTTTTAAGAACTTACTGAGATAGAGATTTCGAACAGCTGCAAGTTTAAAGCTAAAATACTGGTGCAGTTGTTTTTGCTCCGTATTTAAGCCGTTTTCAGCAACTGCTTTTGCATAGCATTCCAAAACACCACTTTGACCATTCAGATATCGGGTCTTTATAATCTTTGCTGTTTCCTGATAGATTTCAGTCTGACTAGGACTCTTGATCTTCTTAAAATTTCCCCACATGGAGTAGGCTCCGCGCTTATAGTCAATACCCTCTGCCTTCCAGGCTTCTAAAATGTCGTTAAAAGCAACCTTCATACAGGCAAAACCAGCTGGATCATGCAAATAGAGATACTGACCATCAAGAGCATACACGGTTACAAAGTGATCCACACCATAAAAAATTGTGTGATTGGGATTGTAGGTCAGATGGCCCATATCAAGAGGTCCCAGTACGACAGGTCCATTGGACAGAAAGGTTTCCAACTTTCCTTTAATCTCTTCCAAATCTACTTCAGTTCCATCTTTTAGATAGAAATCCTTATAGTCAAACCCTAGTATTTTTAAGGAATGGGAGATGGAAAGATCTGGCATTCCATTATCAAAAAACACTAGAGGGTGCTGGTCATCTTCCTTTACGATACTAGCGCCATTTCCCATCACCATGATTGCCTCTAGAAAGTCTGCTTTAAAGTCATAGCCATAGCCATCCAGTGCCATTGCCAATGAATAACTGTAGCAAAGTGACACATCTCCAAAATACATCTGCATATTCCTGCCTCCTTATCTTCTATGGGACTATTATACCGAGATAACGATACTCATACCCCATAAAATCAAAACAAAAAATAGGGTATGTTTGCTTTATAGACATGAATTTCCACAATAAAAAACTCTGTAGAAGACACTTTCTACAGAGTTCGATTTGCATCTTTATAAAAAATCAGAAAATGATCTAGTTCTTAATCACTGGTATCCAGAGTTCCATTTGATAGTCTGGTGACGACATATCACCTTTGGAATAAACTTCAAAGTCTGGTGCACCTGAGTGGCGATATCCTGTTTCTGGGAAAAAGACCTCCAAGACATATTTCCAAGCATTGTGAATGCTAGCTGGTATAGGGCCTTTGACTGGTACGATAGCATATTCAGCCACTGGGATATCTTTGATTGATAGACCTAGCTCTTCTGCTTTGACTTTATCCGTCACATCATAAGCAGCCATATAGTTGATGATTTCACCCTCTTTGACATCAGAGCAGAGGCCAAAGGATTGGCCACTGCCTAAACTTTCTAGGTTTTCAACGCTGTGATTGTTATAGAGATGCTCCCAAGCAGACGGGCACTGACTATTGTCAATAGCTTCCAATAGGACGCCTGCCACGGTAAAAGCAGGCTTCTTTTGAATCTTGATATCCATGTTCTTTCCTCCTGTAATCTTTAAGGATAATTGAAGTCTAGGAAAAACCCGATAAGGTTTTCCATTCCTAACTTCTGAGGGAGTTGAACCATGGAATTTCTTAAAGGCTGCGCTGAAGGCATCCGGAGACTCATAGCCGTATTTCATCGCTATGTCAATGACCTTCTCAGAGCCTTCCCGCAAGTCTGTCACAGCTTCTGACAGCCTGCGATTGCGCAAGTATTCTGCTAAAGTCATATCTGCCAGGATAGAAAATAGCCTGCTAAAGAGAGGGTAAGAATAGCCCGATAGCTGCTGAAATCTTTTCATATCCACTTCTCCAGTCAGTTGCTGCTCCAAATAATCCATGGTTTGATTGAATTGATGCATCATATTCTTCTTTTCTTACCTCCATAAGATACAAAGGTCGTTAAAAGCAAAGTGAAAATAGGAAAATTAACGCTGGTTCTTCTGATTCTAGGTAATTTTTTCTTTTTTACATAGCTTTATGCCATGTTCAATTCTATCTATATTCTAACAAATACAGGATACTTCCACCCTAGAATTTTTGTATGAGATTTAAAGGTGTAAATTCTATAACTTATCTTTTAATTTCTCAACAAAGAGATAGGCTGCAGGGCAGGTCAAGGTATTCTTAATCGTCAAATGGTTGATTTGGTGGATTTTTTTACGGTCTGTATGAGGAAATTCCCGGCAGGCCTTTGGACGGACATCGTAGATTGAGCAGAGATTGTCTCCTCCTAGAAAGGGGCAAGGTATAGATTTAAAAACCTTATCCCCATCTTCATCTACCTGTAGAAACTCTGCTTCAAAGGCTGGTAATTTCATCTTAAAGTACTTGGCAATACGGGTGATGTCTGCCTCTTTAAAGTCTGGTCCCAAAGTCTTGCAACAGTTAGCACAGGCAGTACAATCAATCTCAGCAAAGACTTCTTGGTGGATCTGCTGAGCTATCTTATCTAGATTCTTTGGTGGCTTTTTCTTTAGATTAGCTAACACTTTACGATGCTCCTTCTGCTTTTGCAGTGCTAATTGATGGTAATACTCAATATCAATCTCTTTAGACATAATTTCTTCCTAATACAAGTTTTTAGTCTATTATACCATAAACACTGGCCCCTTTTTGCCCCCTGAACAGAAAAAAAGCCCTTCGGAAAAAATCCGAGGGGCTAAAAACGTTGTTAAATCAACGATTATTTTTTAAGGTTGTAGAATGATTTCAATCCACGGTATTCAGCAACTTCACCAAGTTGGTCTTCGATGCGAAGCAATTGGTTGTATTTAGCGATACGGTCTGTACGTGAAAGTGAACCAGTCTTGATTTGTCCTGCGTTTGTTGCAACTGCGATATCAGCGATTGTTGAATCTTCAGTTTCACCTGAACGGTGTGATACAACGGCAGTGTAACCAGCTTCTTTCGCCATTTCGATAGCATCGAATGTTTCAGTAAGAGTACCGATTTGGTTAACTTTGATAAGGATTGAGTTAGCAGCACCTTCTGCAATACCTTTTTCAAGGTAAGAAGTGTTTGTTACGAAGAAGTCGTCACCAACCAATTGAACTTTACCGCCAAGACGTTCAGTAAGAGCTTTCCAACCGTCCCAGTCGTTTTCATCCATACCATCTTCGATAGTGATGATTGGGTATTTGTTTACCAATTCTTCAAGGTAGTCGATTTGTTCTGCAGCAGTACGTACAGCAGCGCCTTCACCTTCAAATTTAGTGTAGTCGTAAACTTTACGTTCTTCATCATAGAATTCTGATGATGCACAGTCAAATCCGATAAAGACATCTTTACCTGGAACATAACCAGCAGCTTCGATAGCAGCAAGGATAGTTTCAACACCGTCTTCAGTTCCTTCGAAACGAGGAGCGAATCCACCTTCGTCACCTACGGCAGTTTCCAAACCACGTGATTTAAGGATTTTCTTAAGAGCGTGGAAGATTTCAGCACCCCAACGAAGAGCTTCTTTGAATGATGGTGCACCAGCAGGTACGATCATGAATTCTTGGAAAGCGATTGGAGCGTCAGAGTGAGAACCACCGTTGATGATGTTCATCATTGGAGTTGGAAGAACTTTAGTGTTGAATCCACCAAGGTAGCTGTAAAGTGGGATTTCAAGGTAGTCAGCAGCAGCACGAGCTACAGCGATAGACACACCAAGAATTGCGTTTGCACCCAATTTACCTTTGTTAGGAGTACCGTCAAGTGCGATCATAGCACGGTCGATAGCTTGTTGGTCACGTACATCGTAGCCGATGATAGCTTCAGCAATGATGTTGTTTACGTTGTCAACAGCTTTTTGTGTACCAAGACCACCGTAACGAGATTTGTCACCGTCGCGAAGTTCAACTGCTTCGTGTTCACCAGTAGAAGCTCCTGATGGAACCATACCACGTCCGAAAGCACCTGATTCAGTATAAACTTCTACTTCAAGTGTTGGGTTACCGCGTGAGTCTAGGACTTCGCGAGCGTAAACATCAGTAATAATTGACATTTTTTACTCTCCTTTGAGTTAAATTTTTTACACCTCTATGATACCTTAAAAATAAGCGTTTTTCAAGAAAAAACGTTATCTTTGTGCAAATTTTCCTTAACTTTATAAAGTAATCGCTTTCTTTTCGTCTGTTTTCTCGCGATTTTTGTGATATACTATTTTTATGACAGATTTATCAAAACAACTCCTAGAAAAAGCTCATGGTGGGTCGAAATTAAACCCTGACGAACAACGCCGCTATCTCGGCACTTTCGAGGAAAGGGTTCTTGGCTATGCGGATATCAGTACTGCCAATAGTCCTGAATTAGAACATGGATTTTTCTCTATTTTAGAAAGTTTCCAAGAAAAGGTAGAGATACTTTTTGTAAAGATCTCACCAAATATCGAGTTTGACAAACAGGTCTTTTACTTAAGACAAGCAAAGGAAAGCAACTGTCAGGCGACTATTGTTTCAGATGATCATATCACCTCTCCTTTTGGTCTTGTCATTCATACAAATGAACCTGTTCAAGTAGAAGAAAAGGACCTTAGACTTGCATTCTCAAGCCTCTGGGAAGAGAAAAAGGCAGAGCCACCTAAAAAATCCATCTGGAAAAAATGGTTTGGTTAATGATTTCTCATATTTAATAAATGACCGATATTAGTAGCTGTGTGTTCCAAATAGAAACTTGCATTTTTCAAACTATCTTCCAAAGGTTCACTTTTCTCTAAAATTGAAAAGGCTGCTTGTATATTTTCGAATGGTAGGGGAGGTAAATCCTCGGAAAGACTACCACAAATAGCGATAACTGGAACTCCTTCAGGAGTTCTTTTTGCTACACCGATAGGAGCTTTTCCAGCAAGGCTTTGACTGTCCAGTCTACCTTCTCCAACGATAACCAGGTCGGCACCTGCAACTTTCTTGTCAAAGTCAATCAAATCCAAGCAAGTATCAATCCCAGATACGATACAGGCCTCAGCAAAGGCACATATCCCAGCAGCAATCCCACCACCAGCTCCTGCTCCTTTAAGAGATAGGGTGGAAGGTGAGAATTTTTCATAGAACTCCTGTATAGCCAGATCTACCGTCTCAAACAAAGCAGGATCCAAGCCCTTTTGTTTTCCAAATGTATAGGTCGCTCCTTGATGACCACATAAAGGGCTCACGACATCTGCTAAAATGCGAATTTTTACATCTTCAGGAATCCTATATAGGTCATCTTTGGAAACTGATTCAAACTCAAGCAAAGTCTGACCGCAAGCTGGCAATTCTTTTCCATTCTTATCATAAAAACGATAACCTAAACCAGCAGCAATGCCTATCCCACCGTCATTACTAGCCGTACCACCAACCCCGATATAGATTTCTTTCATCCCTTGATCAACGAGATGGCGAATCAACTCTCCGATACCTCGGGTTTGGATGTGAAGAGGATTTCGTTTCTCCCGCGAAATCTTCCCAAGACCAACCAAGTCAGCAACTTCAAAGAGCGCTATTTGACCTTTTTGAAAGTAGCGCATTGCTTCATTTAGGCCAAAAGGTCCAGTCACCTCTTGCCATTTTTCTTCTAGTTCAAGAGAATGGCGAATAGCGTCTACAGTTCCTTCCCCGCCATCACCAACTGGACAGAGCAGACATTCTACATCCGCTATTGACTGTTCGAAGCCTCTTTTTATAGCTTTGGCAACATCTTCAGCCGTCAAACTTTCTTTAAAAGAATCGGGTGCAATTACAATTTTCATAGTTCCCTCTCATTCTAAGAAATCAATCAAAGGTAGAACTTCCAAAAAATCCCTCGTATCTATATGACAAGCTATCTCTGTTTTTACGACCTCTTTGGCACAAAAGGCAATACCACGTCCTGCTGACTTTAACATCAAAAGGTCATTGGCACCATCACCGATGGCAATCGTTCTTTCTTTGGAAAGTCCTAATTCCTTTCTCCATTTCTCAAGAGTAGCATTTTTTACTTGACCTGTCACAATTTCACCAACTAATTTTCCTGTTAAAAAACCGTCTTTGACTTCCAACTGGTTGGCGGAGAAATAGGAAATACCAAGGGATTTTGCTAATCTCTCAACTATTGGTTCAAATCCACCAGACACTAGACCGACTAGAATGCCCTTCTTTTGAAGTATGGAGATAAATTCTTGAGCATTCTTGGACAGATGAATGGATTTGAAGACAGTATCAAAGACCGAAACCGGAAGGCCTTTTAACAAAGCTACCCTCGCTCGTAAACTTGTTTCAAAGTCCAGTTCACCTCGCATTGCCTGTCTTGTAATCTGCGAAATTTCTTCTTCGCAACCTGCTTCTCTTCCTAAAAGATCAATCACTTCCTCTGCTATCAAGGTGCCATCAACATCCATAACACAAAGTCCCTTTGCTTGAGTCATCACTTCTCCTCTTTTCCAAACAGCCCAAAAATCGTATGAAAGAATCATACGATTTTATCTATTAGTTGACTAAACTATGGTACAAGTCCAGGTAAGATTTGCAGGCTGTATCCCATGAGAAATCGCATTCCATAGCTTGTTTTTGTAGATTTCTCCAAACGTCCGGCTGGTACTTATAAACATCCAAGGCTGTTTGGAAACTCCAGTTAAGCCAGTATGGTGTTAAATTGTCAAAGCTAAATCCAGTACCAGTTCCTTCGATTGGATTGAAGGATTGAACCGTATCACGCAAGCCACCCACTTCATGAACCAATGGCAGTGTCCCGTAACGCATCGCCATCATTTGAGACAAGCCACATGGTTCAAAACGACTTGGCATGAGGAAGAGATCACAAGCTGCGTAGATTTCTTGAGCAAGTTTGACATCAAAAGTGATATTTGCTGATAGTTTGTCTGGATAGACTTGCGCAAACCAGGAGAAGGAATGTTCAAAAGCAGAATCTCCTGTTCCTAAAAGGACTATTTGAACGTCCTCCTGTAAGAAACGATGCAAGCTTTCTACCACAACATCAAAACCTTTTTGGCGTGTCAATCGAGAGACAATCCCAACTAGAGGAACATCTGCTCGCACTGGTAACCCAACTCTCTCTTGTAATTTTGCTTTGTTTTGAGCTTTTCCAGACAAATCTTCCTTATCAAAATGATAGTCTAAAAGTGGGTCTGTTTGAGGATTATAAAGATCTGCGTCAATACCATTGACAATACCTGAAACCTTACCTGACTCCATGCGAAGAATCTGGTCCAAACCGCAACCAAACTGACTGGTCATAATCTCATGCGCATAGCTAGGGGAAACAGTTGTGACACGATCCGCGTAGAGAATACCTGCTTTCATCCAGTTAAGGCAATCATTCCAGCGAAGGGTCCCATCAGCATAGCGTTCAAATCCCACACCGAACAAATCCCATAACATCCCTTCAGAAAATTGACCTTGAAATTCCAAATTATGAATGGTTAGAACTGTTCTGATCCCTTGATATGCCTGAATCCAATGGTACTTTTCTTTTAACAAGAAGGGAATCATGGCTGTGTGGTAATCATGAACATGAAGAAGGTCAGGGATAAAGCCAATGCGCTCCATGGCTTCAAGAGCAGCCAGTTGGAAAAAGGCAAAGCGTTCACCGTCGTCAAAATCACCGTACACATGACTACGGAAGAAATAATACTGATTATCAATAAAGTAGAAGGTAACCCCATTCAAAACCGTTTTCTTAACACCACAGTACTGTCTACGCCATCCTACACTAACTTCAAAGTGGAGAACATCCTCTATCTGGTCGCCAAACTTAGCTTCTACCATATCATAATAAGGCAAGAAAACTGCAACTTCGTGCCCCGCTTTTACAAGTGATTTGGGAAGTGCGCCAATGACATCGCCCAAACCACCTGTTTTTGAAAAGGGTGCTCCTTCTGCCGCTACAAATAAAATTTTCATGAATAAATGTCCTCTGTTACTGTTTCACCCTTCTTAACTACAACTGGATGTTCTGCTGTTCCTCGAATGACAACACCGTCCGCAACTTCAACTCCTTTGTCTAGGATGGCATATTCAACTTGGGCACCCTGACCAATCACAACACGAGGGAATAAAATGCTGTCTTTCACCACACTATCTTTGTGAACATAAATGTTACGACATAGGACTGACTGAACTACTTCACCCTCAATGATACTACCAGAAGCAAACTGAGAAGTACTTACTTTTGAAGTATTCGCATAGTAGGTTGGTTCTTCATTCTTAACTTTGGTATAAATCTTTTGATTTGGTGAGAAAAGAGAGTAGAATTTTTTAGATTCAAGCATATCAATATTTGCTTGATAGTAGGATTGAACAGAGTGAATATTTGCTAAGTAACCTGTGTATTCGTAAGCAAAAGCTCCTTCTTTTACAGCTAAATCGCGAAGGACATAGCGCAACTTTTCAGGATATTCTTTCTGAGCCTCTTCTTCAAGTCGTTCAATCAACCAAGGAGTGTCCACAACAAAGATATCTGTAGACATGTTGAAGAGTTCATCTGTAGATTTATTATCAAAGAGTTTGTGCGAACGCACATGGTCTGTTTCATCGATTTCCAAAATAGCATTCACATCTGAAATGTCTTTCTTTGGAAGTTTCTTATATACAACTGTAATCGGACCATTTGTTGTATTGTGTAGGTGGAAGACTTGATTCAAGTCAATATTCACCAGCACATCGCAGTTAATCGAAACGGTTTGGTTTGAACCTGAACGTCTCAAGTAGGTAAGAAGCTGTTGGTAATACTCTTTTCCAACTGTACTGCTTTCAACACGAGTATTGTAAATTCCTAGATAGTAGTGACTTAGAAGGGTTGACAAGCCCCACTCACGACCTGAACGGATATGGTCGAAAACTGAGCTGATATTATCTTGTTGGAAAATACCAAAGATACTACGAACACCTGCATTTGCAAGACTGGAAAGGGGGAAGTCAATCAAACGGTATTTCCCACCGAAAGGCAAGCTAGCTACCGGACGGTGTTCTGTTAACGTTGACATATCATGAAAACCAACTGTGTTTCCCAAAATGGCTGAATATTTATCAATCTTCATCTGTTGCTACCCCCACTACTTCATTGTATCCTACTACTTGTACTTCGTCAGTTCCGTCAATTTCTACGCCGTCTGCAATAATGGCACCTTCACCAATGATGGCACGTTTAATTTTTGCACCTTTTCCGATAATAGCACCACTCATGATTACAGAGTCTACTACTTCCGCCCCCTCACGTACTTGCGCCTCTGTTGAGAGAATGGAATGCTTAACAGTTCCATCCACGAGACAGCCATCCACAACTAAAGAATCTTCTACATGAGCGTGTTCTCCAATAAAGTTTGGTGGTGAAATCAAGTTCCGTGAGTAGATTTTCCACTGACGATCACGACTATCCAAAGCGTTGTTTGGATCAATGTATTCCATATTGGCTTCCCAAAGTGACTCAATCGTACCAACGTCTTTCCAGTAACCATTAAATTCATAGGCAAAGACACTTTCACCAGACTCGAGATAGTTAGGGATAACGTTCTTACCAAAGTCTGACATATCTACATTGCTCTTTTCAGCAGCAACAAGCATATTGCGAAGTCGTTTCCAGTCAAAAATATAAATCCCCATAGAAGCCTTTGTAGACTTAGGTTGAGCAGGTTTTTCCTCGAATTCAACGATACGGTTATTGGCATCTGTGTTCATGATACCAAAACGGCTAGCTTCTTTTAAGGGTACATCTAGAACAGCTACTGTCAAACTGGCATTGTTATCCTTATGGGACTGAAGCATGTCATCGTAGTCCATCTTGTAGATGTGGTCACCAGAAAGAATCAAAACATATTCTGGGTTGATACTGTCGATGTAGTCAATGTTTTGGTAGATAGCGTGACTAGTCCCTTCAAACCAACGATTTCCCTCGCTTGCAGAGTAGGGTTGAAGGATAGAAACACCTGTGTTAATACCATCTAGTCCCCAGCTCGAACCATTTCCGATATGGTTATTCAAAGCGAGAGGTTGGTACTGCGTAATCACACCAACATTATGGATCCCAGAGTTTGCACAGTTGGAAAGAGCAAAGTCAATGATACGGTAGCGCCCACCGAATTGCACTGCCGGTTTGGCAATGCTTTGAGTGAGTTTTCCGAGACGTGTTCCTTGCCCACCCGCAAGGATCAAAGCTAGCATTTCATTCTTCATTTTCTACTCCTTTATAAAGACATGTGAACGTTAAAATCGAAAGAAAGTAGGAAGTCAAACTTTTTATAAAAGTAATAGGAAATCCATTTCTCTTGTGTTTCAAGTCCAATACAAGTACATCCGTTTTTAAAATCTAAAAATTATAATCAACAGCCCCTTATTCTTTTTTCTTAACTGGTTTCAAGCGACGTTTAATCTTCCAGATACTTGCTCCCATAGCTGGCAAGGTAAAAGTCAAGGTCTGCTTATAATCCTTCCATAATCCTTCTTGAGTTTGAACAGTTTGGTTGTATTCTTTCCAGACACCTCCCCATTCTTCTAATTCTGTATTCCAAACTTCTTCGTAAATACCTGCAACAGGTAAACCAATCGTAAAGTCTTTACGTTCAACTGGTGCCATATTAAAGACACAGACTAACATTTCGTCCTTCTTGCCCTTGCGAATAAAGGAAAGAACACTCTGATCTCTATTATCTGCATCGATGATTTCAATACCGTCATAGCTAGTATCAATCTCCCAAAGACAACGATGTTCTTTATAGAATTGATTCAGTTGAGAAGTGAAATGCTTCATCTTGGCATTCATCGGATCTTCTAGATTGGACCATTCCAACTGCTCCTCGGACTTCCACTCGAGGAATTGCCCGTACTCACTGCCCATAAAGAGCAATTTCTTACCTGGGTGGCAAATTTGATAAGTGTAGAGATTTCGCAAACCTGCAAATTGATTGTATCGATCTCCCCACATCTTGTGCATCATACTCTTCTTGCCATGAACCACTTCATCATGTGAGAAAGGTAGGAGATAGTTTTCATTGAAAACATACATAAAGCTGAAAGTCACAAGATTAAAGTCATACTTGCGATAAATTGGGTCTTCCTCGTAGAAACGAAGAATATCATTCATCCAGCCCATATTCCATTTATAGTCGAATCCAAGCCCACCCATTTCTTTCATGCCAGTAATCTTTGTTGCTGATGAACTTTCTTCTGCAATCATCATGATATCTGGATGAGCTAACTTAATCACTGTGTTTAAACGTTGAAGGAAATAATAACCTTCATAGTTAAGGTTTCCACCGTCCTTATTTGGGGTCCAAGGAGCATTATCATAATCTAGGTAAAGCATATTGCTCACAGCATCGACCCGAATACCATCTAAGTGGTAAAAATCAATCCAAAATTTAATACTTGAAATCAAGAAAGACTGGACCTCATTTTTCCCGAGGTCAAAATTCAGCGCACCCCATCCATAGTTGTGAGCCTTGTTGTGATCTTGGTATTCAAAAGTAGGTGTGCCGTCATAATATGCCAAGGCATCATCATTAATAGTGAAATGACCTGGAACCCAGTCTACGATAACACCGATATTATTTATATGACATTCTTCAACGAAATCTTGGAATTCCTCAGGTGTACCATAGGAATGTTCAAAAGCAAAGTAACCCATAAGTTGATAGCCCCAGCTCAATCCAAGTGGGTGAGCCATTAAAGGCATGAACTCAATATGTGTATAGTTCATCTCAACTAAGTATGGAATCAACTCATCTTTCAGTTGCGAAAACGTATAGGGGCTACCATCTGGATTTCTCTTCCAAGACCCTGCATGGGCTTCATATATATTAACTGGTCGATCGAAAAATCCCAAACGTTTGCGACGCGCTAGCCAAAGGCCATCTTTCCACTTCTTTTCTCGAATAGTGGTCAGAACAGCTCCTGTACCTGGCCGGGCTTCAAAACGAACTGCCAACGGATCAATTTTCATAATCTGGTGACCATTTGCACGCGTAATATGATATTTATAAATCTGACCTTCCTGAGCTTGAGTCGTAAAGACTTCCCAAACACCTGCTTCATTACGAACCATGGGAATCTGATTCTCAACCCAATCAGTAAAATCTCCAACTAGATTAACTGCTTGTGCATTTGGGGCCCAAACCCTAAAAGTATAACCAATTTCTCCGTTTTTCTCCTCTCTATGTGCTCCTAAATAATGCTGGAGGTGAAAGTTTTCACCTGTAGTAAAGGTTCTTAATGCTTCTTGATTATTCATCCAATCCCCTTTCTCTTTGTAAGCGTTTTCTATATTTTTATTATACACTCTTTTAAGATAACTTTCAAGTAATTTACGAAGAAAATCATATTTTTTTATGAAAGTCTTCAAAAAATTACCGAGCATTTTAAAAATGATATATCCTGAAATAGAACACGAAACAATTTCCATATATTTTTTTATTATAATACCAAAATATTCGTTTTCTATCAATTTTTAAGTAATTTTTTTGAAAAAAATAAAACCAGGAAAAAGATTTCCTGATTTTATAGATTATTTCACATCAAAAACAATGGATTTAACATTTGTCATCGCTTCGATACTATATTTAATTCCTTGCACTCCTGCACCAGAACCTTTTACACCAAGGAATGGGAAATTATCTGGTCCGCGTTGTGTTTTATTATTAATATGAACGGTTCCCACTTCAAGTTTCTCAGCGATTTCAAATGCCTTCTTAAAGTCATTTGTAAAGACAGAGGATTGAAGACCAAACTCAGATTCATTGGCAATTGCTACTGCTTCATTCACATCTGCGACACGGATAATTGGGAGAACAGGGCCAAACGGCTCTTCCCATGCTACTTTCATATCTTTTGTAACTTGGTCAAAAAGCACTGGCCAGAGAAGATTGTCTTCACGCTTGATTGGTGTAAGAGCCTGAGCACCTTTTTCTTGTGCATCTTCAATCAAGTCCCAGATGAAATCAGCTGAAGCGTTATCAATAACAGGTGTGATATCAGCATTGTCAAATGGATCACCGACTGTTAGCTTAGCGACTTTAGCCTGGAGCAATTCGGCTAACTTGTCTGCTATGCTTTCTACAACTAAGACACGTTTGATAGCGGTACAGCGCTGACCAGAGTAGCTAAATGCACCACCTACGATTTGATTGGCTGCATTTTCCAAATCTGCATCTTCTAAAACGATTGCTGCATCTTTCCCGCCAAGCTCCAGCATAACTGGGCGCATACCAGCTAAACGACCGATACGCTCCCCAATCGGTGTTGAACCTGTAAAGTTAATGAAGTTCACTTCCTTGTGTTCGATGATGTAGTCTCCGATCTCAGAACCACGTCCAGTGATGGTGTTAAAGACACCTGCTGGGATTCCGGCTTCGTCAAAAGCTTTAGCTAGTAAGAGACCAGAAATAGATCCTTGTGTTGGTGGTTTGAACATAACGACATTTCCTGCAATCAAAGCCGGAGCAATCTTAGATCCAGAAAGGTTGACTGGATAGTTAAATGGTGCAATAGCTAAAACGACACCAACTGGTTCACGACGGACAACGGCTAGTTTATTTTTACTTGCAGCTTCAAAACCCCCACCTTCCATAGCTTGTCCAGTGATACGGAGGCCTTCCTCAGCAGCAAAACGAATCAATTCTGCTGTACGTACTACTTCTCCAATGGCTGCTTTAATTCCTTTTGCAACCTCTTTGGCAAGGATAGTACCAATTTTTTCTTTATCACGTTCCAAAATATCTGCTGTCTTATGTAAATAGGCTGCACGCTCAACTGGTGCTAAATCACGCCATACTGGGAGAGCTGCACGCGCAGCTTTCATAGCCTCATCTACTTCAGCTTGGCTCATAGCGGGTACTGTACCTAGTTTTTCTTGATTGATAGGAGAATAGATCGCAATCTTGTTCTCTGATGATTCCCATTTTCCATTCACTAAATTCTGATAATTTGTCAAATTCTCTTCCTCCTGAAAATGATTAAAACTTATTTTATCAAATTTTCAGAAAATTACAACCCTCTTTGTGAAAATATTGATATTTTTTTCACAAACTTGATTCTTCAAATTATTTGAAATTTATTCCTATTAGATATTGGTTTTTCAATAAAAATCAAAAAAGGTCTAGTTTTAACTAAACCTTTTTGTAGCATTTACTATGAAAGTACCTTCAAGACTACGACACTGGTATCATCAATCACATTTGATTCTTTAGAACGACTATTAGACACCAGCATTTCTAGATTTCCTGCATTTTCAAAGTAGAAGGAAGTTCCCTTGGCATTGAATACGACCAATAGATGTTCTGGTCCCCCGTGAATCTCGTAAACAATCCATCCGCTATTTTCTGCAGCTGTATGGACAAAGACATGACGATAAACTTCTTCGTATGTAGGATAAGAGAAAGCACGTGTTTGTGTTTTTAGGCGAATAATCTGGCGAATAAAGCCAATGCTCTCTTGTCTCCCATTGATTAAATCCCAGTTGACCTGGTTGACACTATCTGGAGCATTGTAGCTGTTCATAGCACGTTCCCTATCTGCTGGGGTCAGCTCCCCATTTTCACCAGTAGCAAGGAGTTTGGTGCGGCCAAATTCTTGACCCAGCTCTATAAAGGACATACCTTGCATAAGAATGCTCATCGCTGTTGCTGTCTCAACCTGGCGCATAATCTTATCTGAACTGTGGTCTGGATGAAGGGTTACTAACAAATCATGCAAGTTGTAATTATCATGGGCCTCCACATAGTTAAGGACTTGGTTTGGACTAAGATATGAACCCAACTCTCGGCTACCAAGAATAGCTTTGGCTACAATCGGTTCTGTAGCAGCACCACTAACAAATCCTGCCTTGATTGAACCATAAACTTCTCCTCCTTTGATGGCATCACGCTGATCATCGTTGAAAAATCCAATATTTGGCATCTGGTAGGCATTGTCCTTCTTGGCCTTGTCATAAGGTGCAAGACCGGTCCCCATATCCCAACCTTCTCCATAAGTGATAATACGAGGATCAACTTCATCAAGTGCCCAACGAATCGCCTGCATGGTTTTGACATCGTGAATTCCCATCAAATCAAAACGGAAACCGTCAATATTGTATTCTTTCACCCAATAAAGGAGTGAGTCAATCATATACTTGCGGTACATTTCGTGTTCGCTTGCGGTTTCATTTCCTACACCTGTGCCATTTTGGAAGGTTCCATCTGGATTCATACGATAGTAATAATCAGGAACAGTTGTTTGGAAAGGTGCATCGACCGTTGAAAAGGTATGGTTGTAAACGACATCCATAATGACACCGATTCCCGCATCATGATATGCCTGAATCATGGTCTTGAGGTCTCGAATAACCTGTCCAGGATCATCTGGGTTACTAGAGAAACTTGGTTCTGGCGCATTGTAGTTTTGAGGGTCATAACCCCAGTTATAGGTTACATTCCCGTCCTCGTCGTATTCCTTATGGCGATCAAAGATTGGTTGGAGCTGAACATAATTACAGCCGAGTTCTTTGATATAGTCAAAGGCTGTTGCTTGACCATACTGGTTAACCGTTCCAGTCTGTGCAGCCCCAAGGAAGGTCCCTCGAAGATTTTCTGGAACTCCAGATGTCGGTGATTTTGTAAAATCACGAATGTGCATCTCACAGATAACGGCTTTACATGGGTTTTCCAAACGCCAAGGAGCATCTATCCCATGTTTGACTTTAAATCCTTCTACCTGTCTATCTTGCTGAGAGAGGATGACGGAACGTTTTCCATCAGGACTTGTAGCGATAGTGTAAGGATCTCGTGTCAAAGTCTGGTGGTGTGGAAACTCAATCTGATACTGGTAAGCTTTACCTGCAAGATTTTCATCCAGGTCTACACTCCAAACACCAATAGTATTGTACTTATGACTGTATGAATAGCTATTCCCTCGCTCAAGATTAAAGGTTTTCCAAACCGGCGCGTCGTTACTTGTATTTTCATAAACGACCACTTGGACAGCTGTAGCGGTTGGAGCCCAGAGTTTAAAGCTTGTCTGGTAGTCTGAGATACTATAACCCAACTCTCCTTGGTATCCCCAATGATGATCAAAACTTTCACTGTGAAAGGCTTTATCAAAAGCAAACGGGTTTTGATCTTTATAGTAAGGACTTGCAATGGCTGGATTTTCAGAATAATAAACCGTCTCATCACCATCCAAAATCCAAACCTCAGTCAACAGTGGATAATAGTTAAACCGTAGGAGATAGTCTTTTGCCTTTCCATTGATTTCGACAGAAAAGGTCAGAGTATCGAGCCTTTCTGCACTTGTAACTGTAAAGGAGAATTTTGCTCCAAAATAGTCATTTTCATAATACCAATTTTCTTTAACATCTGCCTGTTTTCTACTGAATGAACAAGCAGTATAATCCCCATTTTTTCGGTGAAAATGGATGACTACTGGGTATCTAAACATTTCTTTTCCTAATTCCTAATTTCAATTTTAATTTTTATTTTTTAAGTCATACTGAAGAATTTAGCGGGAATTTCAGCACAACAGAGAATAGCATTAATAGATATAAAAACACATCAGGAGAGATAGTTCCAGACTACCTAACATCTAGTTTTCAACTATTCTTCACAAACTTTCTAGCCAAGCTTCATCTCGAACTTCGATACCAAGTTCTTGTGCTTTTTGGAGCTTGCTTCCTGCATCTGCTCCTGCTACGACAAGATTCGTTTTCTTAGAAACACTGCCTGTGACTTTGGCACCCAGACTTTCGAGTTTACTTTTGGCTTCAGAGCGCGTGAGACGTTCCAATTTCCCCGTTAGCACAACGGTCAAACCTGACAAGGCCGCATTTGCTACTACTGTCTGTCCTTTGTAGTCCAGATTGACTCCAGCTTCTTTCAACTCGTCTAAGAGAATCTTTGACCCTTCTGTAGCAAAATAAGACTGAAGGCTTTGTGCAATCACACTACCCAAGCTCTCGATACTTGCTACTTCCTCAGGATCAGCTTGGGCTAGATTTTCAATAGAGTGGAAATGTTGGAGCAAGAGTTGGCTAGCCTTGCTTCCGACATGACGAATTCCCAGACCAAACAAGAGCTTTTCAGCAGAGTTTTCCTTGGATGCTTGAATGGCTTGAAACAGTTTAGAAGCAGACTTTTCCTTGACGCCTTCTAAAAGGAGGAAATCTTCTTCTTTCAAACGGTAAATATCCGCCACATCCTTGACCAGATTAGTAGCAAAAAGTTTTTCAACGATAGATGGACCAAGTCCTGTAATATTCATGGCGTCTCGAGAGGCAAAGTGAATCAAACCTTCCATGATTTGGGCAGGACAGCGAGGATTGATACAACGCAGGGCTACTTCATCTTCAAAGTGCAACAAGTCAGAGTCACAACTTGGACAGTTAGTCGGAATATCTAGTTTTTCTTCAGAAACACGCTTGGACTCTACCACACGCAAAACAGCAGGGATGATATCTCCAGCCTTATAAACGATAACTGTATCGTCTTTGCGGATATCCTTTTCAGCGATATAATCTACATTATGCAAGGTTGCACGGCTAACAGTTGTCCCAGCAAGCTGAACAGGTGTTAGATTGGCAGTCGGGGTCACAACACCCGTACGACCTACTGTCCAGTCAACTGAAAGGAGCTGGGCTTCTTTTTCTTCAGCAGGAAATTTGTAGGCCACTGCCCACTTGGGCGCTTTAA